>DATBIJ010000156.1:0-4405 GCA_036557025.1 Thermoanaerobaculia bacterium
CAGGCGAGCGCCTTCGCGCTCGAGCAGGCGGCCGAGATCCGCGAGCGGCTGGGACTCGCCGAGGGACACGCCCTCTCGCTCTTCCACCTCGGCCTGACGATGGAGGCCGCGGCGCAGCGGTCGCAGGGCGATGCCGCGTCCGCCGCGCAAGTCCTCCGGCGGGCGGCGGAAGCCCTGGAGGCCGTGGGAAACGACGTCGGCGCCCGCGCGGCCCACCAGCGCGCGGCGCGCCTGGAGGCGCCCCGGCGGGATTGACAGGAGACCACCGCCCGGATAATAGTTAACATAATGGTTAACTATTCGGGCCGGCTGGCCGCGGACCTGGACGAGACCTTCGCCGCCCTGGCCGACGGCACGCGCCGCGCCATCCTGGCCCGCCTCGCCTCGGGCGAGGCGACCGTCACCGAGCTGGCGCGGCCCTTCGAGATCTCGCTGCCGGCGGTTTCCCGCCATCTGCGCGTGCTCGAGGAAGCGGGCCTGCTCTCACGCCGCCGCGAAGGCCGCCGGCTGCACTGCCGCCTCGAGACCGGGCGGCTCGCCCAGGCGTCCGCCTGGATCGCGCGGCAGAGCGAGTTCTGGGAGCAGCGGCTGGACTCGCTGGATCGCTACCTGACCAGGGAACGGCCATCGAAAAAGAGGAGGCCTCGATGAGGACGCCGCGAATCGCCCCGCTCCTGCTCGCCGCCCTGCTGTACCCGCTCGAGCTCGCCCGCGCGACGCCGTCCGCCGGCGCCGCCAACCCGGCCTGGGAGAAGGTGAAGTCGCTCGCGGGAGACTGGTCGGGAACCTACGACGACGGCTCCTCCGCGCGGCTGTCCTACCGCCTCGTCTCCAGCGGCACGGCCGTCATGGAGACGATGACGACGCACGACTCCGAAGAGATGATCACCGTCTACCACCCCGACGGGACCGCGTTGCGGATGACTCACTACTGCTCGGAGGCCAACCAGTCCCGCATGCGCGCCGCGGGCCTGTCGCCCGATGGGAAGAGCCTGACCTTCGAGTTCGTCGACGTCACAGGCGCTGGCCCCGACTCCCACGTCATGTCGGGGCTGAGGTTCACCTTCGTCGACGCCGATCACCTCGTCGCGGAATGGACCTCGCGCCAGAAGGGCTCGGAGAACACCGGGGTCTTCAAGTTCGCGCGCGTCAAGTAGCGGGGGTCGACCCTGCAATCAGTACATTTCCCGTCTACCCGGCTACCGGGGAGGTCATCGAAGAATGCAGGGTTGGTACCGAGATGTACGGACTGCAGGGTCGACCCCGCGAGTCGCGCGGCTCTAACCCGCCGGGATCGCGCCGGCAGGCTCCGCGACCGGGGTGCGCGACTCGCACGCGCGATGCTCGGCGAGGTACGCCTCGGCCTTCATCATGCGCTGGGTCCGCATGAGCACGCGGGTCAGATACGGGATCTGCGCCGGCTTGATCTGACGCATCCAGTCGATCCACCGCTTCTCGCCGCTGGTGTTCAGGATCGACCGCCGCCAGGTTTCCGCGTAGAGCTCGAAGAAGCGCTTCGCGCCCAGGCGTGGCTCCCAGAGCACGTGATGCATGTCGTACTTGAACCAGGGCTGCCCTTCCAGGACCGGCGCGAGCTTCGAGAAGAGCTCCGTTCCGGGCAGCGGCGTCAGGATCGTGTAGCCGGCGCGCTGGAACCCGTGCCGCGCGACGAAGTCCCACAGCTCCCGGAAGCTCTCCTCGGTCCAGTCCGGATCGACGAGGAAGTTGCCGGTGACGCCGTAGCGCAGCTCGCGCGAGATCCGCGCGGCCTCGATCGACGCGGAGACGCCGGTATCCTTCACGACCCGCGCGAGCTCGGAGTCCGAGGCCGCCTCGAGTCCGAAGAAGATGTCGAAGTCCTTCGCGATCGGCCGCCAGGCCTCGAGCAGGTCCGCGCTGCGACAGACCAGGTCCGTGCGGCTCTGGACGAGGATCCATCGCTTGAAGACCCCGCGCGCTCGAAGCGCCTTCGCGAGCTCCAGGCTGCGCTCGCGATGGTTCCAGAAGAGATCGTCCGCGATGAAGATCGCGTCGCCGACGGTCTCGAAGTCCTTGACGACCTCTCCGATCGAGCGCTCCCGGAAGGAGCGGTCGTAGAGCTGCCACACCGAGCAGAAGCTGCATCGGAACGGACAGCCGCGCGCGGTCTCCACGAGCCAGACAGGCTTGAAGAGCAGGCAGTGGTACTTGTTGCGGAACGGCTCGGCGAGATCCCGGGCCGGCTGCGGGACGCGGTCGAGCCCCGTGCGGTCCGTCAGCGGCGGCGTCGAGACCCAGCCCTCCGGCGTGCGCAGGCGCAGCGCCGGCACGCTCTCGATCGGACGGCCATCCTGGAGCGCCGTCGCAAGTGCCGGCAGGATCTCCTCCCCGTCGTCCGTGCAGATCGCGTCGACCTCGGGAAACTCCAGCGGCCCGGGGAACGCCGCCGCGGCGTGGCCGCCGACGAGGATGAAGGCCTCCGGGGCGGCCCGGCGGATCTGGCGCGCCGTCTCCCGCACGCGGTCGTACTCGAGGGCGTGCATGCAGGAGATCCCGACCATCCCGGCGCCGGAGCGTCGCGCCAACCTCCCCGCGTTCCCGCCGAAACGAAGGTCGTAGAGCAGCGGCTCGTGGCCCCCCTGGCGCAGGGCCGCGCCCACGTACTCCAGGCCGAGGGGCTCGACGCGGAAGAAGGGGCCCAGCCCGAAGCGCTCGTTCCCGGGATCCGGGCGCAGCAGGAGGACGCGCACCGCGAGATTCTAGCGCGCCGCTCCTGCCGCGACCGAGTGCCGTCCCGCCGCTAGGCGGTGGGGCTGGCCGGCCTGAGGTCGATCTCGACGCCGCCGAAGCGCTTGGCGACGACGTTGTAGATGGCGCATCCGATGGCGGTCGCGACGAAGGCAACGATGGCGTAGATGAAGGGCGCCAGGATCAGGAACATGATGGACCCGCCGGCACCCATCATGCCCCCGCCCATTCCGGATTGCCGCATCATCCCGCCGAACATCAGCATGAACGGGATCATGAGGATGCACACGACGGCCGCGATCAGGAAATAGAGGATGGCCATGAACTTGGCCGTCTGCAAGACCCCGAACCCCTTGACCTGCTGCATTGCGTTCCTCCTTAAGGGTTCCCCACAAAGGAATGAACTCTGCCGGAGCGGGTTGGTTTTCCCGGATCCTACAGGAAGTCCGCCGCGAAACGAACAACCCTACGGTGTCGCGCCCCGCGAATACAGGTCGATGACGCGGTCGATCGCGCGGCGGCAGACCGCGCAGAAGGGCACCTCGTTGCGGGTGAACATGATGCAGTCCTCCTCGGGGCGGTAGTACCCCCGGGACTCGTACAGCGCGCCCTCGAAGGCTCCAACCTTCCCGAAGAACTTGTCCGCGCGCAACATCGCGGACTCTTTCTCCTTTTGCTCCCGGAAGAGGGTGTCCATCTCCTCCTCCGGGCGGTTCTCGGCCCGGATCTTCCGGCGCCGGGCCTGGATCTCCTTCGCCTGCTTCTCGAAGGCCTCCTTGCTCCACGGGGTCGGAATCGGCGTGCCCGCAAGGACGAGGTCCTTCCACTTGAGGCTCGCCGGGTCGAGCAGGGCGGTCGCGTTGGGCTCCCAGGGCTCCACCCTGTCGCCCGCCGGCTCGTAGGCGACGTCGGAGGTGTAGTACTCGTCGGCGAGGGCCGCGAAGTGGTGCCCGAACTCGTGCACGAAGACGTACGGCGCCCAGGCGCTGTCGGCGGCGACGGTCGCGTACTGCCCGAAGATCCCTCCCCCGCCGTACGTGCGCGTGTTGGTCAGGATCTCCACGAACTCGTACGGCGCGAACGAGGCGACCTCGCGGAAACGGCGGTTCTCGAAGGTCAGGACGTATCGCTCGGAGCCGAACGCGTCGTAGGTCGCACCGACCGGCGAGTTGCGCCACACGCCCGTCGAGGGTCGGGAGATGCCCGACTCCGAGGCGGCCGGACACAGGCCCCACACGTTGAAGTCCTTGCGGCGCTCGCGGAAGGGCGAGACCGCGAAGAGCAGGTCCACGAGCCGCCGCGCGTCCTTCTCGAACTTACCGCGCTCGGCCGCCGTGTAGCCGTCGCCGAGGATCAGCACGTCGACCTTCTGGGCCGGATCGCCGTTCTTCTCCAGCTCGATCAGCGCGCCCGGCGAGGCGGGCGACGAGCGGTCGATGAAGATGTCCTTCGGGTCGATCGGCACGCTCCAGACCTCGCGGAACATGTTGCGGGCGTCGCGCTTCTTCACGACGACCTGAACGGGACCCGAAGGCTCCGGGAACCGCAGCGACTCGGAGAACGTGCGGTCGAGCTCTTTCGCCTCGCCTGTCGTCTCCCACTCCCCGTAGATCGAGGCGAACCCGCGCGAATACAACACGCGGTTCGTCGCGCGGTCCACGATCTCGAAGGAGTACTT
>DATBIJ010000157.1:0-7650 GCA_036557025.1 Thermoanaerobaculia bacterium
ACCCAGAACAAGAGTCGGTAGGAGATGCCCGCCAGGAAGCCGCCGACCGCCGGCCCGACCGACATCCCCAGGTTGATCGCCAGGCGGAAGACGGCGAATCCCGTCCGGCGCTGGGCCGGAGGCACGAGATCGGCGATGTGCGACATGCTGGCCGGCCGGAAGGACTCCGTCGCAACCGCGAGCGCCAGCGTCGTCGCCCCGACGAGGAAGGGCGTGCGGGCGAAGGGGAACGCGACCATGATCGCGCCCGAGGTCGCCAGCGATCCCCAGAGCACCGCGGGCGGCCCCAGGCGGTCGGAGAGCTTCCCCCCGACGTACGCGGCCACGAAGGCGCCGATCCCGTAGAGCAGCAGCATCGAGGCCGCCCGCGCGGCGGGCATTCTCAGGTCCTGCGTCAGGTAGAGCGTGAAGAAGGGAAGGACCATCGAGCCGGCGCGGTTGACCAGCACGGCCGCGAACAGGACCCAGATGCCGCGGTCCAGCCCCGCGAGCTCCTCGCGGAGCCGTCGTTTGGGAGGGGTCATGAAGGGTCAGGGGATTCTAAGGGCCCGGTGCGGCAGTGCCCGAGGCGAAACTCCGACGGCCGGCCGGCATCGAATCGTGTGGAGGAGCAACATGGCTCGGCAAAGGTACGGCCTCACATCGGGAAGGTTCATGGCGGTTCTGGCGGCGGCGCTGGTGTTGTTCGTCGAGGCGGGCGCGGCGCTCGGGCAGAAGGGGAAAACCGAGACGGCGGTTTTCGGAGCCGGGTGCTTCTGGTGCGTGGAGGCGTTCTACGAGCCTCAGCCGGGAGTGATTCGCGTGACCTCGGGGTACGCGGGCGGCACGGAGCAGAATCCGACATACAAGCAGGTCGGATCCGGGCAGACCGGGCACGCGGAGGTCGTCCTCGTCGAGTTCGACCCCACGAAGACCACCTACGAGAAGCTCGTCGACTTCTTCTGGAAGACGCACGACGTCACCGACGGCAGCGGCGTGTGGCCGGATTTCGGGAAGCAGTACCGCTCGATCATCCTCTACAAGGACGAGGCCCAGCACCAGGCGATCGAGCGCTCGAAGGCGCGCGCGCAGGCGGGTCTCTCCAAACCGATCGCGACCGAGATCGCTCCGCTGACGAAGTTCTGGCCTGCGGAGGACTACCACCAGGACTACGTCAAGAACAATCCGAACGACACCTACGTCGTCAACATCGCCAAGCCGAAGCTGAAGAAGCTGGGGCTGCTGAAGTGAGTCGTCAGCGGCGCAGCAGAAACACCGCGAGCGCCGCGAGCAGGCCCATCGCGATCATCAGGCCGAAAACGTAGAGCAGGATCTCCCAGAGTCCCGTCTCGCCCTTCTTCGGCATCGTGGCGTCTCGCGGGGCGCCGCCGCCCTCAGTGGATGCCCTTGGCCGCGAGCCAGCGCTCGGCGTCGATCGCGGCCTTGCAGCCTTCGCCGGCCGCGGACACGGCCTGCCGGTAGGTCGGATCCGCGACGTCGCCGGCCGCGAAGACCCCCTCGACCGACGTGGCCGTCGAGGGGTGCTTGATCTTCAGGTAGCCCTGCGCGTTCATCTCGAGCTTGCCCTGGAAGATCTTCGTGTTGGGCTCGTGGCCGATCGCGATGAAGAGCCCTCCCGTCGGGAAGTGCTCCGTGGCGCCGCCGATCGTGTCGCGCAGCGTGAGGCCCGTGATCAGCTTGCCGTCCCCGTGGACCTCCTCGACCTCGCGGTTCAGCTTCCAGGCGATCTTGGGGTTCATGCGAGCCCGCTCGAGCATGATCTTCGACGCGCGGAACTCCTCGCGGCGATGAATGACGGTGACCTTGGTCGCAAACTTGGTCAGGAAGGTCGCCTCCTCCATCGCGGTGTCGCCGCCGCCGACGACGGCGACTTCCTTGCCCTTGAAGAAAAACCCGTCGCAGGTCGCGCAGGCCGAAACACCCCGGCCCATGTACTGCTTCTCGGAGGCGATGCCGAGGTACTTCGCGGAGGCGCCGGAGCTGACGATCACGGCGTCCGCGGTCACGACGGCGCCCGTCTCGAGGGTCAGGCGGAAGGGCCGCGCCGAGACGTCGAGATCCGTGACGGTGTCCAGCACGACCTCCGTTCCGAAGCGCTTCGCCTGCTCCCGGAAGATCTCCATCATCTCGGGACCCTGGATTCCGTCCTTGAAGCCGGGATAGTTCTCGACCTCGGTCGTGATCGTGAGCTGGCCGCCGGGCTGCGGACCCTCGAAGACGACCGGCTGCAGCTCGGCGCGCGAGGTGTAGAGCGCCGCCGTCCAGCCGGCGGGGCCGGATCCGATGATCGCGACGCGATAGTGGACATGGCTCGGGGGCATGAAACCTCCGTCGGCTCTTCGTGAGGACGGCCGCGAGGATATCGAGGTCGGCCGCGAAGCCGAAATACGCAGGGAAGGAGCAGTCGGGTGCCCGGCTATGATTTCCCCCCATGCCCCGCGGCACCGCGCGACGGCTCGAGCCCTTCGGGACCTCCGTTTTCGGGGAGATGACCCGTCTCGCGCTCCAGCACTCCGCCGTCAACCTCTCTCAGGGCTTCCCGGACTTCGACGGGCCGGACTTCGCCAAGGAGGCGGCGATCGCCGCGATCCGCGCGGGGCACGGCCAGTACGCGCGCACGAGCGGGATCCCCGATCTGAACCGGGCGCTCTCGGAGAAGTTGAAGCGGTTCTGGGGCCTGGAGTACGCCGCGGACACCGAGATCACGGTGACCTCGGGCGCGACCGAGGCGATCTTCTCGACGATCCAGGGCCTCTGCGAGCCGGGCGACGAGGTCATCCTCTTCGAGCCCTACTACGACTCCTACAAGGCGAGCGTCGTGATGGCCGGGGCCGTCCCGCGGATCGTGACGCTGCGCTCGCCCGACTGGAGCTTCGATCCGGCGGAGCTCGCGGCGGCGGCCGCCTCGCCCCGGGCGCGCGCCATCCTGCTGAACACTCCGCACAACCCGACCGGGAAGGTCTTCTCGCCCGAGGAGATGGATCTGCTCGCGCGGATCTGCCGCGAGCGCGACCTCGTCTGCATCACCGACGAGGTCTACGAGCATCTCGTCTTCGACGGCGTCCATGTCCCGATGGCGACTCTTCCCGGCATGCGGGAGCGCACCGTGACGATCTCGAGTTTCGGCAAGACCTTCTCGCTCACGGGCTGGAAGATCGGGTGGGCGGCCGCGCCGGCGGCGCTGACGGCCGGCGTCCGCGCGGCGCACCAGTTCGTGACCTTCGCGACGGCCACGCCGCTCCAGCACGCCGCGGCCACGGCGATCGCGAACGCGCCCGAGAGTTACTACGCGGAGCTCGCCGCGTCCTACCGGCAGCGCCGCGATTACCTGACGCGGGAGCTCGCGGCGATCGGCTTCGACGTCCGCCCGTCGGCCGGGACCTACTTCCTCTGCGCGGGCTTCCGGCGCTTCTCGAGGGAGGACGACGTCGCCTTCGCGAAGTCGCTCGTCACCGGCGTCGGCGTGGCGGTCGTTCCGCCGTCCTCCTTCTACGACCATCCGGAGCTCGGCCGCGACTGGGTCCGCTTCGCCTTCTGCAAGAAAACCGAGACGCTCGAGGCCGCGGTCGCGCGGCTGAAGTCGCTCGCGCCCCGCGCGGTCACGGCCGGGGCGGCTCCCGCATGAAGATCGCGCTCCTGCAGATGGACCTCGCCTGGGAACAGGCGGAGGAGAACCACCGCCGCGCGCGGCGGCTGCTCGAGCGCGCCGCGGCACAGGGCGCGCGCCTCGCGCTGCTGCCGGAGATGTTCTCGACCGGCTTCTCGATGGAGCCGCAGCGCGTCGCACAGGAGCCCGGCGGGGCCTCCGAGGCGTTCCTGCGCGAGGCGGCGCGGACGCTCTCGATCTGGATCTTCGGGTCGATCGCCGAGCGCGGCGACCCGCGGCCGCGCAACATGGGGCTCCTCGTCTCGCCGCTGGGAGATGTGACGCGCTACGCCAAGATCCACCCCTTCTCCTTCTCGGGAGAGGACAAGCACTACGCCGGCGGAGAGCGGGTCGTCACCGTCGACGTCGAGGGCCTGCGCGTGACGCCGCTGATCTGCTACGACCTGCGCTTTCCCGAGCCCTTCCGCCTCGCGGCGCCCGAGACCGACCTCTTCGCCGTCGTCGCGAACTGGCCCGACGCGCGGCGGGAGCACTGGCGCACGCTGCTGAAGGCCCGCGCCATCGAGAACCTCGCCTACGTCGCCGGTGTCAACCGCGTGGGCGAGGGAGGCAAGCTGCGCTATGCCGGGGACTCGGCCGCGATCTCCCCCTGGGGCGAGGTCCTCGCCGAGGGCGGGCCCGAGGAGTCCGTCCTGCTCTTCGAGGCGGACCCGCGGACCGTTGCCGAAGCGCGCGCGAAGTTTCCGGTGCTCGCCGACATCCGGCCGGAGGCGTACCGGCGCTGACCGCCGGCGACGCCTAGCCCGCCAGCGACTGCTTCGGATCCACCTTCAAGGCGCGCATCGCCGGAACCAGGCTCGCCGCCATCGCCGCCAGGACCAGCACGCCGATCCCCGACGCGAGGACCGACGGGGGAAGCGCCTCCGCTCCGGTGAGCTGGCTTCGCAGGAGGCGCGTTGCGGCGAAGGCCGCGAGGATTCCGACGGTCAGACCCCCGGCCACCGGCGCGAGCGAGTGCCGGACGACGAACAGGAGGATGTCCCTCGTGGTCGCGCCCAGAGCGATGCGCACGCCGATCTCCGGCGCGCGCTGGGCGACGAAGTAGGCGATGACGCCGTAGATGCCGATCGCGGAGAGCAGAAGGCCCAGCCCGCCCAAGGCCGTCAGCAGCGTCGTGGTGAATCGCGTTTCGGAGAGGACGCGGTCGCGCCGCTCCTCCATCGTCGCGAGGCCGTAGAGGGGAAGCAGCGGATCGACGCGCGAGGCGGCCAGACGCACGGGCGTCGCCAGCGACGCGGGATCCGCGCCCGAGGAACGGACGGCGAGCGTCATCGTCCGCTGGATCCAGTCCCAGGAGGCTCGCGGCGCCTGGGCGGTCGGGAGATAGAACTCCGGCTGGACGTCCCGCGCGGGCCCGCGGGAGCGCACGTCGGCGACGACGCCGACGACCGTCTTCCACATCGGGTCGTCGTCGTTGCCCTCGCAGCAGAGCATCCGCTTCCCGAGCGGGTCCTCGCCCGGATACGCCGCCTGGGCGAGCGACTCGGAGATGACCATCACCCTCAGGTTGCCGCGGCGGTCGCGGTCGTCGAAGAGGCGTCCTTTGCGCAGCGGGATCCCCATCGCCTGGAAGTAGCCGGGGGTCACGAGCCGCAGGCGGCTGTCGATCGAGTGCTCGATGTCGCGGGGCCGGCCTTCCGGGACGAGCCCGTTGGAGTTGCCGCCCGGCCCCATCGGGACCTGCGAGGTGACGCCGGCCGCCGAGACGCCCGGAATCGCCGCAGCCTCCGCGACCAAGCGGTCGAACGCGGCCTCGACGACCTCGGCCTCCTTGTAGCCGTCGGCGGGAAGCGTCAGCCGCGCCGTCAGGACGCCGCGCGGCTCGAAGCCCAGGTCGACTTTCGACAGGTCGGCCGCGCGACGCAGGAACACCCCGGCGACGACCAGCAGCGCGAGCGAGAGCGCGATCTCGGCGCCGATCAGAACCTGTCGGGCCCGGTCCCGCCCGATGCCGGAGGAGCCCGGACGCGCCGCATTCCTCAGGACGGTCTGCAGGTCCGCCCTTGCGGTGCGAATCGCGGGAAGCAGGCCCGCGAGCAGGCTGCAGACCAGCGCCAGCGCCGCCGCGAAGAGCAGTGTCGGCAGATCCAGCCGCGCCTGCTCCAGGCGCGGCAGACCCAGCCAGCTCGAGGAGCGCAACGCCCGCAGGATGACCTGCGCGACGAGCAGTCCCAGGGCGGCGCCCCCGAGCGCGAGCACGACGTTCTCCGTCAGGAGCTGCCGCAGCAGGCGCCGGCGGCCGGCTCCCAGCGCCGCGCGAATCGCGGCCTCCGACGAACGCGCGGATCCACGGGCGAGCAGGAGATTGCCGACGTTGCCGCAGGCGATCAGGAGGATCCCCAGCACTGCGCCGAGCCAGACCGTCAGGCGTTGGCGCGGCGGGCCGAAGAGCCACTCGGCGTAGGGCTCGATCCGGATCTCCAGCGCCTGGTTCTCCTGTGGGAAGTCCTTTCGCGACTGGGCGGCGACGATCGCCATCTCGGAGCGCGCCTGCTCGAGCGAGACGCCGTCTTTGAGCCGGGCCATCGTGGTCAGGTAGTGCTCGTCGTGCATCGCCTCGCGCTCCGGCGTAAAGGCGACCGGCGTCCAGAGCTCTTCGCTGTCGGCGACGAAATCGAACGCGGGCGGCATGACGCCGACGACGCGGTGCGGGACGTTGTTCAGCAGGATGTCGCGGCCCAGGATGCCCCGATCCGCCGCGAAGCGGCGACGCCAGAAGCGGTCCGAGAGCACGACGACCCGCTCGCGGCCGGGCACGTCCTCGGAGTCGTCGAGCCAGCGCCCGAGCGCCGGCGGGATCCCGAAGAGCCGGAAGAACCCGCGCGAGACCTTGGCGCCCATGACCCTCTCGGGCTCCGCGGCGCCGCCGATGTTGAAGCTCTCCCAGTCGATCGCGATGAGCGGATCGAAGCTCTTGCTGTTGCGGCGCCAGTCCACGAAGTTGCCGGCGGAGGTATCCGAGGCCCCGACGAGCCGCCAGCCCGTGACCAGCACGATGCGATCGGACTGCGGGAAGGGAAGCGGCCTCAAGAGAACCGCATGGACGGCGGAGAAGATCGCGGTCGTCGCCCCGATTCCCAGGGCGAGCGTCGCCAGCGCGAGCACGGCGAATCCCGGGCTGCGCTTCCACTGGCGCAGTCCGAAGACCGCGTCGCGGCCGAGCTCGCCCAGCCACTGGGTCCATCGGCGCCGGCGCTCCATCTCGCGATCCAGCGCGACCAGCTCGCTCTGGACGCGGCGCCGGTCGCCGAAGGCCTGCGCAGCCTGCGCGCGCGCCTGTTCGAGCGGGACGCCCTTCTCGACGAGCTCCTGCACGCGCAGCTCCAGGTGGTGCTCGATCTCCTCCTGGGCCTCCCGCACGACGTCGGGCCGTCCGATTTTCGGAAGCCTTCGCCAGGTCATGACGCCTCCTCGACACCGGCGCCGGCGGTCGCATTCAAGACCTTCGCGACGGCCTGCGCGAACTGCAGCCAGGCCGAGGTCTCCGAGGTCAGCTCGCGGCGCCCGCGGGGCGTGAGCCGGTAGAACTTGGCCTTGCGGTTGTTTTCCGAGAGCCCCCAGTCGGCCTCGACCGACCGGCGGCGCTCGAGGCGGTGGAGGGCCGGGTACAGGGCGCCCTCCTCGATCTGCAGGGCCTCATCCGTCACGTGCCGGATCCAGCGGGACACGGAGTACCCATGAGCCGGTCCGAAGCTCAGGGCTTTCAGGATCAGAACGTCGAGACTGCCGCGCATCACCTCGAGTCCCGGATCGGCCATGGCTCCCCCCCCTAAGCTTTCTAGGGGAAGATACGCCAAGACCGCCGGGAAGTTCCGGCCTTCGGAGGATCCGCGGGCGGGAGCCGCCGGCCGGCGTCAGCCGGCTGCCGCCGGAGCCGTGAAGGCCTTCAGGGCCTCCATGCCGCCGGCGATCGTCTCTTCCGGCACCGAGAAGGAGAAGCGCAGGTGGCCCTCTCCCTCCGGCCCGAAGACGACGCCCGGCAC
>DATBIJ010000158.1:0-6262 GCA_036557025.1 Thermoanaerobaculia bacterium
GTCGCTCCTGTAGGATATCTATAGGAGTGCCGCGATGACGAGCCTGCTGTCCCTCGCCGACGCCCCGCTGCTCTGGGCGGCGCTGACTTTCGTGCCGGCCGCCTCCGCGGCGCCGATGATCCTGCCGCCGCCCGTGGACGAAGCCGCATTCGCCGCGCGACTCTTCGAGATGACGCGTCCCTCGGCCGGCGAGCGGGCCGTGATCCTCTACGACCCGACCTACTACGGGGGAATCACGGATCGCTTGCGGGAGCAGCTGCACCAGCGGGGCGTGTTCACCTACGTGCTGGTCGAGGAGACGCCGACGATGGTCGACGCGTACCGCGACGACGATGCGGCGCACGAGCGGCAGGAGAAGGAGGTCGTCGACAGCCTCCTGCCGCTGTTCCAGCGCTCCGACATCTTCTACTGGATGCCCGTTCGCGGATACGGGAACGACCTTCGCTGGGAGCGGCTCGTCGAGCGCTCGCGCGTGCGCAGCGTGCACTTCCACTGGATGATCCCGTTCCCGGGCGACGGCGACCCAGAGCGGATCGATCGGGAGAGCCGCGCCTCCGAGCGGCGCTGCCTGGAGGTGGACTTCGTCGAGCACGCGCGGCGCCAGGAGCGGCTCGCGGCGGCCCTGAAAGGACGAACCCTGCGGATCACCACGCCGGGAGGCACCGACCTGCGGCTCTCCGTGGCGTCCGACCAGTGGTTCCACCTCGGCAACGGCGACGCCTCACGCGCCCGGGCCGCCACCGCGCGATCGATCCGGGACCGCGAGATCGAGCTGCCGGTCGGGATGTTTCACTTTCTCCCGAATGCGGAGAACGTCGACGGGGTCCTCGCGAGCCCCACGGTCCGCCGGACCGATGGAGCGGTCCGCGACGCGCGGCTGACCCTGTCGCGGGGACGCGTCACCCGGGTCGCGGCGGCGGAGGGGGAGGAGGCGATCCGAAAGGCCATGGCGGGCATCGGGGAAGACGGCAACAAGATCGCGACGGTCTGGATGAACACCAACCCGCACAACGAGCGGTTCGGCATCAACGTCGAGCTCGGCTCGAACTGGGAAAACGGCGGCCGCAACCGCGCCGACGGCGCGAGACGGCTCTCCGTCCCTCTCGTCGACGCGACGCTCGAGGCCGACGGCCGCGTCCTGATGCGGGACGGCCGGATCCTGTGGGAAGCGATTCCTTGAGCGGCAGATCGCGGCCGGCCGACGTTTCAGCGCGCCTCGATCCGCAAGCCCGCCGGTTCCGGAAACCGACCCATCAGTCCCCAGCCTCCGAAGCGGTCGCTGACGAGGACGGCGATCTCGTTCTCGCCCGCGCGCAGCGGAAGGTAGAGCCGCGCCTGGTCGTACCCGATCAGGCCTTCGCGCCGCGGTCCGTCGAAGCTGTAGCGGGCGTCGCAGCGAAAGACCGGCGTGGAGTTCACGAACACCGTCGCCGCGTCGCTGAAGCCCAGATCGAAGGGCGCCACGCCGGCCTTCTCCGCACGAACCGAGATTCTCGCGACAGCAGTCCCGATGCGGACGTCCTTCCCCAACGCGATGTGGCGGTGGAGCAGCAGCAGGCCGTTGGGCTCAGCGGCATAGCGGCGAAGCTCTCCCAGCGCCTCGCCCGCCGGCAGCGCCGCCGCCTCCCCGAGCTTCGGGTCGAGCGCCCGCGACACGGCCCAGGCGTCCACGACCCCCGGTCCCGGGTCGACCGGCTTCGGGCGAACGGGGGTGAAGTCGAAGTTCACGACGCCGGGCCGCACGACGAGGTTGGCGAAGGCCGCCGCCGGCTCCTTCCCCGGAGCTCCGGGCGGCACGAACGAAGCGAGCGCGATGGCTCCGGCCTTCGGCTCGCGGGCCAGGCGCGCGACCAGCGCCGGCTTGGTCACATCGCCGACGAACAGCGCCGCGTCGCGGCCCTGGATCACGAGGCGAAGGGGAGTCCACACGCCCGGCTCGAACTCCACGGCGGCCGTGCCGCCGGGGCCGTGGTAGAGCTGCCACGCGCTTTGGCCCTGCCAGACGGGCGCGTACTGGAGCGCGTCCGGCAACCCGGACTTGTGCGGTCGCAGGTAGACCTCTTCGTTCTCGCCGTCGCCGACGATGCGGAAGCTGATGTAGACGAAGGAGCGCCGCCGCGTCACGCGGACGTCGACGTCGATGGTGCCGTCCTCCAGCCGGATGTCGGGGCGCGACGCCTCTCCGGTGTCCATCCGCAGGATGTCGCGGTCTCCCTCTCGAACGACGCGGGTCGCCTCGCCGTCGAGCTTCCACTCCTTGTCGGAGAAGGGGATCGCCGTCGCGGGCTCCGGCGTGGGGACCAACAGCAGCACGATCAGGGCGAATGCGAAGCTCACGAGACCTCCTTCTCGAATTCTTTGACCCTTCAACCCGGCGGCCTCAACGAATCCTCCCGCCATCTTTCGCGCGTCCCGGGAAAAATGGCACTCGTCCGTCGGACGCAAGGCTCCTCGAGGAACTGTCGCCGGCATCGCCCTCGATGTCGGCTTCAGGCTTTGGCCGCGAGCACCTTGACGTTGAGCGTCGGCGTCCCCAGCGCGCCCCAGAGCCTCAGCCAGAGCAGAAGGTAGGCCTCGGTACCGCGGGCTGCGGTGACGTCGCCCAGGTCGATCACGCTCTTCCAACCGAAGCGGCGCAGGAGCTCCATGACGCGGGACTTGGCCTCGGCGTCGTTGCCGCACACGAAGAGATCGGTCTCCCCCGGGACCTTGGCAGGATCGACCATCACGCTCGCATTCACGGTGTTGAGCGCCTTCACCACGCGGGTCTCGGGGAACGCCGCCTGGATCCGCTCGGCCAGCGAGTCCCCGCCGCCGCTGATGAAGAGGGTCGGCGGCATGCCCTTCGAGAAATCGAGCGGGTTGGCGACGTCGACCAGGATCTTGCCTCGCAGGTTCCCTTCTCCCGCCGCCTGGAGCGCCTCGAGCGACCCCGTGCCGGCCGTGCAGTTGAAGACGACCTCGCCGAAGGCCGCGGCTTCGGAGAAGGTCCCCTGTGAGGCTGTCCCGCCCGCGCCCCTGACCCAGGCCGCCGCCTTCGGGTTGCCGGCCTGTCGCGCGCCCATCTTCACCTCGTGGCCGAGCGCCACGAGCTTTCCCCCGATTGTCTGACCGACCGAGCCGGTGCCCAGAACTCCGAACCTCATGGCAGACCTCCCTCGCGATCCGATTTCGAACTAGGTCGGAGGAGCCCCGAAGGATTCCGAAGAAGCGGTCCCATTGGCCATTGAGGCCTCGGCCGCTCCACGTCAGGATCCTCCCATGCAATCCACCATCGATCTCGTCGACGCGTTCGGCGACGGGCCCTTCACCGGAAACCAGGCGGCGGTCTGTGTCCTGCCGGAGCCGCGCCCGGAGGCCTGGATGGCGGCCTTCGCCGCCGAAATGAACCTCTCGGAGACCGCCTTTCTCCAACGCCTCGAACCGGACCGCTTCGGCCTGCGATGGTTCACACCGACGATCGAGGTTCCCCTTTGCGGCCACGCCACCCTCGCGTCGGCGCACGTGCTCACCGAGCGTGGCCTCGCGTCGCCGGGCCGACCCATCGCCTTCGAGACGAAGAGCGGGCGGCTGACCGCCCGCCCGGCCCCCGATGCGGGCGGCGCCTTCGAGCTCGACTTCCCCGAGGAGGTCGCGATCGAAGAGCCTGCCCCGCGCGAGATCCTCGAGGCGCTGGGGCTCTCGCTGCCGCCGCGGTTCTCGGGCAGGAACCGCATGGACTGGCTCCTGGAGGTCTCCTCCGAGGACGAGGTGCGATCGGTCGCGCCGGATTTTCTCCGGCTGATGGAGGCGACGCGGCCGGATCGCGGCGTGATCGTCACCGCGCGCTCGTCGTCGCCGCAGGCGGACTTCGTCTCGCGCTTCTTCGCTCCCGTCGCAGGGATCGACGAGGACCCGGCCACCGGCTCCACCCACTGCGCGCTCGGGCCGCACTGGGCCCGGCGGCTCGGCCGCGCCCAACTCTCGGCGCGGCAGCTCTCGCGGCGCGGCGGCGCGATGACCGTTCGCGTCGAGGGCAACGGCCGCGTCGTGTTGCGCGGCCGCGCGATCACGATCGCACGCGGCGAGCTCGCGATCTAGAGCCTCCGCGCACGCGCCGTCCTCGCGCGCGGACGATGCAAACACTTGATCCTTCGCGCGTTCCCGCGCCAGGGCCTCACTGGTCCGCTGCTTGCTATCTCCATCCTCGGAGGTGGAGCGATGCGCGGCAAGTGGATCGCGGACGTTCTGCAAGCCGTCGCGCTGAGCGCGATCGGCGTGCCGCCCGCCGCCGCCACGACCTACGTCGCCATGCCCGACGCCGAGCTCGCGACGCGCGCCCCGATCGTCGTGCTGGCCGAGGTGGTCGATCAGTCCGCCGAGCTGTGGGGGTTCGAAGGATGGACGCTCCCGCACACCCGCACCCGCTTCCATCCGACCGAAGTGCTCAAGGGTCGCCTCGACGACGATCTCTTCGAGCTGTTTCTGCCCGGAGGGACCGTCGGCGAGACGTCCTGGGTCGTGCCGGGAATGCCGAGATTCGAGCCGGGCAGCCGCGTCCTCTTGTTTCTCGCGCCCGCCGGTCGCGGCTACGTGCTGACCGAGCTCGCGCTGTCGAAGTTCGATGTTCTCGTCGACGAGTCCGGCCGGCGATTCGCCGCGCGTCCCGAGATTGCGGCGGGGACGGCGAGTGTCATCGCGCGCCCGGGATCGTCGCCGTCGCCCGAGCGCCCACGCGCGCTGGAGCCGTTTCTCGACGCGCTGCGCGCGGCCGGCCGCGGAGGACCCTTCTCGCCGGCGCCGTCGGCGCCGCCGACCGGCACGCTCCATCGCGAGAACCGAAGCCTCGCCGTGGGGAACTGGGTCAACGTCGGCGGACGCGAGCCCGGCGTCGATTGTCTGAGCGAAACCTGCCTCTTGCGATGGTTCTGGGACAACGGCCGCTCGCCCGAGGCGACGGTGACCGCCGTCGGCACGCAGAGCAACCTGACCGACGGCAGCGACGGGCGCGCGCATGTGTCCCACGCCGTCGACGCCTGGCGCGGCGTGTCGGGGACACAGCTGCACGTGCAGAGCACCGGCGCCGGCGGCAACGTCGTCGTGCACCTGGACGCCGACGCCACGCCGTTCGGGGGCTGGTCCTCCCCGATGGGATGCGGCGGGTTCGGCGTGCTCGGGATCGCGGTCCCGGTGCCGACGGGAGGCCCCGCCGACTGGCGCGGCGACCGCTACGTCCCGATCGGCGGCGCACAGGTCTACCTGCGGCGCGTGGACTGCGCCGGCGCCTACGACGCGTCCTGGTTCCGCAGCGTGGTGGTGCACGAGATGGGACACGTCCTCGGACTGGGGCACTCGACGGGACAGGAGCAGAGCAACCACTCGCTTTCGGGGTCCGAAGACCTGGACGCGGCGGTCATGCGGCAGTACCTGAGCCTCCCGAACCCGCCGGACCATCCGCAGGCGGATGACGGCGCCGGCCTGCGCCACCTCTACCCGGGCGACGTCGTGCCGCCGCCTCCGCCGGCCACGGCGCCGCCGCTGTGCGGACCCAACACCGGCCGCGTCTGCCCGCCGGATCAGGGTCCCAAGCTCGTCCCCGCGCGCGGCTGAACCCGTTGCCCGTTCCGGGCGTATGTTTCGATCCGGGAGGCCGCATGATCTCGATCCGTCGCGCCGGGGAGAGGGGACACTTCGACCACGGCTGGCTCGACACGTACCACACGTTTTCCTTCGGCGAGTACTTCGATCCCAACTTCGAGGGGTTCCGTTCGCTGCGCGTGATCAACGAGGATCGTGTGCGTCCCGGACAGGGCTTCGGAACGCACGGGCACCGCGACATGGAGATCGTCTCCTACGTGCTGGAGGGCGCGCTGGCCCACAAGGACAGCATGGGAACGGGCTCCGTGATCGTGCCGGGCGACGTCCAGTACATGAGCGCCGGCACCGGCGTGCGCCACAGTGAGTTCAACGCCTCCGAGGGAGAACCGGTCCACTTCCTGCAGATCTGGGTCGTGCCCGACAAGTCCGGCTACGCGCCGCGCTACGGCCAGAAGCGCTTCGAGGACTCGGAGAAGCGAGGACGGTTGCGCCTCGTCGCCTCTCCGGACGGCGCGGAGGGATCTCTCGCGATTCGGCAGGACGTCAAACTCTACGCGTCGGTCCTCGACCCCGGTGCCTCCGTGAGCCTGCCGCTCGCGGAAGGCCGGCACGGGTGGGTGCAGGTCGCGCGGGGCGCGGTGGAGGTCAACGGCAAGCGTCTCGAGGCGGGAGACGGGCTCGCGGC
>DATBIJ010000159.1:0-4427 GCA_036557025.1 Thermoanaerobaculia bacterium
TTGTCGCTCGGCGCGAAGGTCAGCGTCGGGTTGACACCCGCGCGCTCGAGGCCCACGAAGTCGCGGAAGCTGCCGGAGTCCTCATACATCCCGTTGACGCGCAGCGCCACGCCGTTACCGAGCGGCTGGTCGATGTCCGCCGTGGCACGCCAGGAATCCTCTCCGCCTCCCAGCAGCGTGACCTCGCGGAAGGGGCGGAACTCGGCCTCCTTCGTCACGCGGTTGACCACCCCGCCGCCGCCGCCGCGGCCGAAGATCATGGCGTTGGGGCCCTTCAGGGCCTCGACCCGCTCGAGGTTGTAGAGGTCACGGTAGTACTGGACGTCGTCGCGCACGCCGTTGACGAAGAAATCCGCCGAGGAGCGGTTGCCCCGGATGACGACATCGTCGCGATTGTTCTCGCCCTGGTGGGCCTGCATGCCGGGAACGTAGCGAACGACGTCGCCCATGCTCCGCATCTGCTGGTCGTCGATGAGGTCTTCCGTGACGACGGTCACGGACTGGGGCACCTCCGAGAGCGGGGTCGCGGTCTTCGTCGCGCTGCGGATCGATCGGACCTCGTAGGCGCCCGGCGCGTCCACGCGGACGATCTCCCGGACGCCGGCGATCTCGAGCACGACGTCGCGTGCCTCGCGCGCACCGGCGGCAATCTTCAGGCTCTGCGCCGTCTCCAGGAAGCCATCGGCGGCGAAGCGGAGCGTGTAGGCGCCGGGAGCGAGGGTGAGCCGGAACATTCCCTGCGCGTCCGTCGCTGTGGACGACACGGCGGCACCCTCCGCGGCGGCCGTGACCGTCGCGCCGACGACCGGCGCGCCGCTGGCGTCGAGCACGCGGCCCGTGACGTTGAACGCGGCCTCCGCCTCTTGCGCGGACTCCGCCGCGCGCGCGACGGCAATCCAACCGATCACCACGATCCAGGAGAGCCGGCGTCCGGGTCGCCCGCGCATCGGGAGCCTCCTCGAGTTGCAACTGAGACTGAGTCTCAATGTCAGCAGCGAAGATTAGCCTCCGGCGCGCGGGCCGTCAAGACCCCGCGAAAACCCGGGGCCCGGTCATCCTGTCGGGCGCCTTCCGTCGGTCCCCTGCCCTGTGTGCGGGTCCCGGCTCCGGCCAAGGCGAGTGCCGAGTCGGTCCTTGCGCAGAGTGTCGGAGCTAGACCTCGGGGCTTCGCGTCCCCGCCTGGACGAGCTCGACCTCGTTGCCCTCGGGATCACGGAAGTAGGCGCGCAGGCCGCCCGGCATGTCGTTCGCGCGCCGCTCCGGCGGGAAGCCGGCCTCCGTCAGCCGGTTCACGTAGAACTCGAGGTCGCTGACGTTCAACGAGACGCGCGCGGGGGTCGAGGTCGAGGTCGTCGGGATCGGCACGAACTTCCAGCTCATCTGCAGGTTGTCGGCGCCGCTCGCGGTCTTCCCCGCCCAGCTGCCGTCGGTCTGCTTCGTGGAGTAGAGGCCCAGGTGGGTGTCGTACCAGCGCGCCAGCGCCTCCGGATCCTTCGCGTTCAAGGTCAGGATTCCCACCTGGTTGACCAGGCGCGGGGGGCTGGGCTTGGGGTTCAAGGAGCAGGACGCGAGCGCGGTCAGCAGGAGCAGGAGGCCGGTAGCTCGCAAGCGCATGGTCGCAGAGGCTAGCAAAGGATTGTGAAGGCGATTCGCGGTCCGAAGTCGAATCTGAGATGCTTCCGGACGCAGCCGTGGCCGCCATGTTTGCCTCCAAGCCCCGCCGTGTCGCCGTCGTCGGAGGCCTGCGCACGCCGTTTTTGCGCAGCGGGACCGGCTTCGCGGATTTGACCGCGGTGGAGCTGGGCACGATCGCGGTCCGTGAGCTCGTCGCGCGTTTTGGAGTCGAGGAGGCGTCGATCGACGAGCTGGTCTACGGGACCGTCATCCCCTCGGTCTCCCAGCCCAACATCGCGCGCGAGGTGCTCTTCGGCGCGGGACTCCCCCGCAAGATCCCCGCGCACAGCGTGATCGCCGCCTGCGCCTCCGCGAATCAGGCAATCACCGACGCGGCCGAGAAGATCGCGTTGGGGCTGGCCGACACGGTCGTGGCGGGCGGCTCGGAGTCTCTGTCCGATGTGCCGATCCTCTTCTCGAAGCCGTTCTCGCGGAGGCTCGTCGCTCTGTCGAAGGCGAAGACGCCGCGCCAGCGCCTCGCGATTTTGAAGGGCTTCTCGCCCGCGGAGCTCAAGCCCGTCGCCCCGGCGATCGCCGAGCATCTGACCGGGCAGACGATGGGGGAATCCGCCGAGAAGATGGCGAAGGAGAACAGGATCTCCCGCGAGGAGCAGGACCGCTACGCGCTGGGCAGCCACCGCAAGGCGGCCGCGGCGTGGGAGAGCGGCGTGCTCGGGCCCGAGGTCGTGCCGGTGCCGGAGCCGCCCCGCTACGACGAGATCGCGACGCGCGACAACACGGTGCGCGCCGACTCCACGATGGAACAGCTCGCGAAGCTGCCGCCAGTGTTCGACAAGAGGTTCGGGACGATCACCGCGGGCAGCTCCTCCCCGCTGACCGACGGCGCCTCGGCGGTGCTGCTGATGTCCGAAGCCCGGGCGAAGGCGGAGAGGCGCAAGGTCCTGGCGTTCATCCGATCCTGGGCCTACGCGGCGGTCGATCCTTCGGAGCAGCTCCTGCAGGGACCGGCCTATGCGGCGCCCATCGCCCTGGACCGCGCCGGGGCGAAGCTCTCCGAGATGGGCCGCGTCGAGATGCACGAGGCCTTCGCCGCTCAAGTCCTCTCCAACCTCCAGGCGTTCTCTTCCGAGAAGTTCGCCCGCGAGAAGCTCGGGCGCTCGGATCCCATCGGCGAGGTCGATCCCGGCATCCTGAACGTCTACGGGGGCTCCATCGCGCTGGGGCATCCCTTCGGGGCGACGGGCGGCCGCATCGTCACGACCCTGGCCAACGAGCTCGCGCGCACGGGCAAGGCGCTGGGTCTCCTGACCGTCTGCGCCGCGGGCGGCCTCGGCCACGCGATGGTTCTCGAGCACGGCGAGTCCTAGGCCACGCCGCGGTTCCCGCATGCGCCGCACACGGATCGTCGCGACGATCGGCCCCGCCTCGGAGTCGCCGCAGATGCTCTCCGCGTTGATCCGCGAGGGCCTCGACGTCGCGCGGCTGAACTTCTCGCATGGCACGCGCGAGCGTCACGCCGAAGTCATCGCGTCGCTGCGCCGGCTCTCCGCCGAGGCGGGACGTCCGCTGGCGATCCTCCAGGACCTGTCCGGCGTGAAGATCCGGATCGGCACGCTCGCCGGAGGCGCCGTGGAGCTGGTGGCGGGCGCCCGCGTCACGCTGACGACGCGGAAGGTGCCGGGCGACGGGCGCGAGATCCCCGTCGACTGGCCCGACCTGCCGCGGGTCGTGCGCCCGGGCGAGCCGATGTTCCTCGCCGACGGCGATCTCGAGCTCGAGGTGCTCGAGGCGTCCGGACAGGACGTGGCCTGCCGCGTCGTACGCGGCGGGAAGCTGACCTCCCGCAAGGGCATCAACCTGCCCGCGAGCGCGATCGACGCGCCCGCCCTGACGGGGAAGGACCAGGAGGACCTCGCCTTCGGAATCGCGCACGGCGTGGACGCCGTCGCGCTCTCGTTCGTCCGCACGGCCGACAACGTGCGCGAGGCGCGCGCGTTCATCTCCCGCCGCGGGTCCGATGTGCCGCTCATCGCGAAGATCGAGAAGCCCGAGGCCATCCGCAACATTTCCGCGATCCTCGAGGCCGCCGACGGCCTGATGGTCGCGCGCGGCGATCTGGGAGTCGAGACGCCGCTCGAGCACGTGCCGTTTCTCCAGAAGATGCTGATCCGCGAGTCCAACCGGGCGGGCAAGCCGGTGATCACGGCGACCCAGATGCTGCGCTCGATGGTCGACTCGCCGCGGCCGACGCGCGCGGAGGTCGCCGACGTGGCCAACGCGATCCTCGACGGAACCGACGCGCTGATGCTGTCGGAAGAGACGGCGGCGGGAAGCTACCCGGTGGAGTCGGTCGCGATGATGGCGCGCATCGCGGCGGACGCCGAGCCGTCGATCCCCTACGGGCGCTGGTCGCAGACGCTGGAGGGACCCGCCGAATGCGGTGTGCCCGAAGCCGTCGCGCGCGCCGCGTGCCGGGTGGCGGAGGACGTGGGCGCCGCGGCGATCGTGGCCTGCACGCAGTCCGGATCCACGGCGCGCCTGGTCTCCAAGCAGAGGCCCCGCCAGCCGATCCTCGCGCTCTCGCCGCTGCCGGAGACCTGCCGGCGGCTCTCTCTGGTCTGGGGCGTTCGGGCCCTCGAGATCGAGACGCCGGACTCCGCCGACCGGCTCTTCGAGAGCCTGCCCGAAATCGCGACGCGAGCGGGGGCGGCGAAGCCCGGAGACCGGCTCGTGCTGACCGCCGGAATACCCATCGGCGTCCCGGGCTCGACGAACTCGATCAAGGTCGTCGA
>DATBIJ010000160.1:0-4192 GCA_036557025.1 Thermoanaerobaculia bacterium
GCGGGAGAGCTCCTTCAAGGAGAACGTCGTGGGAGACGTCGGCCAGTAGATCGTGTTCGCGTCGAAGGAGTGCGTGAGGTCGACGAACGTGGCCTTCGAGAGGTCGGGAGCCGCGGGCGGGGGAGCCGCGCGACCGGCGACGGCGAGGACCGCGAGGAGGATCAGGAGGGCGGGGAGCCAGGCGGCGCGCTTCATGGGGCCTCCGAGGGCCCAAGAATATCCGCCCCCTCACCCTGACCGTCTCCTCCTGAGGGGGAGAGGGAATTCGCCTGACGGTCAGAACGTGAAGCGCGACTCCAGATAGATGCGGTCCTTCGCGCCGTAGCGGCCGAAGAACCCAAGCGGCGAGCCGCCGAAGGCGTCCACGCCGGCGCCGATCCTCCAGGCGGGGGAGGGCCAGACCGAGAGGCGGCCCCGCAGCATCCAGCCCTGCTCGTCGAAGCTGCGCACGTAGAGAGCCTCCGGCTCGAGCTTCCCGCCCGCCAGCTTGGTGCTCGCGGAGATCGAGCCGCCGGTCTCAAACTCTTCGTAGAGGATGCCGGGAACGTAGTCCGGGAAGTACTTCTCGAAGAGCTGCACCGTCACGCGCGACTGTCCCGGCAGCCAGTCGAGCGACACGATGCCGTCGAGCGAGTCGAGAGGCACGACCCCGTCGGAGTCGTCGAGGGTCAGAGTCGAATAGAGCCGGTCCTGCGTGTAGACGGCCTCGGCGCGCAACACGACGGAGGTCAAATCCTTCGCAAGGGTCAGCCCGAGCTGCTGGATTCGGTCGTGGCCGGGGGTGAACTGGACGGCCGGCGCGCCTCCCGGTGTGGCGAGGATCTGCCGGAAGAACGCCGGCGAGGCGTCCATGCTGTCGTAGTAGAAGCCCGCGACGTCCCATCCCGAGCCGGCGTACGCGAGACGCGCGCCCCACGCGCCGTTGCGCGGCGTGCGGGCGGGCTCGTCCTCGTCCAGGATGACGACCGTGAACTGCGGCGGCACGCCGACGGGAATCGGATAGAAGTCGCCGCCGGGCGCCCCGATCTCGTCGTAGGTCATCCAGGGGATTCCGAGCAGCTCGGCGTGGAAATCCCCCTTCGTGTACTCCAGCCGCGCCGCCCACTGCGGGATGCGGATCAAGTCGAAGTCCCGGGCGACGAAGTCGCGCAGGTCCTTCGCGGTCACGACGTCGGCGAAGAAGAGCCCGACGACCTCTCCCCAGATGACGTTCTGGCGGCCCAGGCGGATGTCGAAGTCGCCGGCGGAGAGATCGACGTACGTCTCCCAGACGTCGGCGTCCCACTGCTGCTCGTCGCGAACGCGCTCCGAATAGAAGTCGTCCTCGATGTCGTAGACGGCGTCGTAGAAGGCGCGTCCCGAGACCTTCCAGCCGAGCGCGCCGGCCTTGCCCTGGGCCCCCAGCTCGAGCGTCCCGCGGGCATGCGACCAGTGCTCGGGCTCGGGATAGGTCCAGGCGCCGTCCGCGAGGAAGAAGCCGAAGACGCGGGTGGCGCCGCCCCCCGCGGCGGCTCCCTCCGATTCCGACGGGATCTTCAGGAGCGGCGCCGGCTCCTCGCCGGGCTCTGAGGGTGTTTCGGGCGACGGCTCCTCGGCGCCGGGGATCTTGACGAGGGGCGGCGGCTCCTCTTCGGCGGACTCTTCCGCAGGCGGCGGGGTCGCCTCGGGCGCCGGCGGGGGCGTCGTGCGCGGTGCGGGAGCCGGCGCAGCGGGTGCGGGAGCCGGCGCGGGCGTCGGCTTCGGGGACGCCGGCGCCGGTGTCGGAGCGGGGGGTGGGGCCGCCGGCTTGTACGACCGGACGTATCCCGGAAAGCCCGCGGTCTCGAGGCGCTCGCGCACGAGCTCCGCGTCGCGGCGGTTCTTGTACGGGCCGACCATCAGGCGGGTCAGCGGCGATCCGTTCGGAGGCGTGAAGCGCTCGGTCACGACCGCGTAGCCCTCGCTCTCGAGCCGTTGGGCGGCCTCGGCGAGGTGGCGCTCGTCGGCGTAGGCCGCGACCTGCACGGCCCAGTCGGCGCGCAGTGCCGCCGCGCCGGCGAAGAGCGCCAGGGCGGCCGCCGCGACTCGAAGCCTCATTTCGTGAGCGTCTGGTCGGCCCAGGTCTCCGCGGCCGGGTGGCCGCGGGTCGAGAGGCGGATCTGCTCCTTCTCCTTCTCGATCTCCTCCGCGGGGACCCAGTCGAACGCGCGGTGGAGCAGATGCTCGATCGAGGCCTCCAGGGCCGCGAGGTCCTCGCGCACGTCCCAGGTTCGGAAGATGCCCCTCTCGGTCAGCATGCCGTCGTTGACCTCGACGATCCGATCGGCCATGTCCATGACCGAGGGGTCGTGTGTCGAGAAGATGAACGTGGTCTTCTGCGAGCGGTTGATCTCCTTCATCAGCTCGAGCACGGAGCCGCCCGTGGAGTGGTCGAGGTTCGCGGTCGGCTCGTCCGCCAGGATGATCCGGGGACGGGTTGCGAGCGCGCGGGCGATCGCGACACGCTGGCGCTGTCCGCCCGAGAGCTCGTTGGGCCGGTGGTGGCCGTGCTTCTCGAGCCCGACGACCTCCAGGTACTGTGCGACGCGGCTCGCGCGCTCCGCGCGGGACAGCTCGGGGAAGTGGTAGAGCGGGTACTCGACGTTTTCCGCCGCCGTGAGGACCGGCAGCAGGTTGAAGGTCTGGAAGACGAACCCGATGGAGCGCGCGCGAAGATCCGCGAGCTCGTCGGCGGTGCGGCCG
This sequence comes from Thermoanaerobaculia bacterium, assembly GCA_036557025.1. Classification (GTDB taxonomy): domain Bacteria; phylum Acidobacteriota; class Thermoanaerobaculia; order UBA5066; family Gp7-AA6; genus DATBIJ01. The sequence continues at coordinate 2,722 of DATBIJ010000160.1, forward strand.
TTGACCGACTGGCTGCCGATCGTCAGGGTGCCGGACGTGGGCGTGTCGATGCAGCCGATCAGGTTCAGGAGGGTCGACTTGCCGCTGCCCGAGGGGCCGGCGATCGCCAGGAACTCGCCGTCGTCCACGGTCAGGTTGATGTCCTTCAGGGCCTGGACGGTCTGCTGCCCCAGCTGGTAGGACTTGCTCACATTTTCGACGCGAACCAGCTTCATGCTCCGCCCCGTGGAGGCGCGCCCGAGGGACTCGAGTTGGCCGTGTTGGGCTCCCATGGTACGCGCCCGCGGGGCCCCGCGCAACGGCCTAAGCCCCATGTTACCCTGCAAATATGCGCTTTTCCCGAGCTTGGAGGCTTGCCGGCGCCGTTCTCGCGGCGGCGGGGATCTGGGGGCTCGCTTCCGGGCTGACGGCCGCGGACCCGGACCCTGCGGAGATCCTGCGCAAGGCGGACGAGGCCCGTTTCCCGCAACGCGACTACGAGGTCAACGTGACGGTCACTTCCACGTCTCCGGGACGCGAGCCGGAGGTGCGCAAGTACCAGATCCTCTCCAAGGGGAACGACCGCACGCTCGTGATGACGACGGCACCGGCCGTGGACCGCGGGCAGACGTTGCTGATGCGGGAGCGCGATCTCTGGCTCTACATGCCCAACGTGTCGCAGCCCATCCGCCTGCCGCTCTCTCAGCGCGCCACGGGCCAGGTCGCCAACGGCGATCTCGCGCGGTCGAACTTCGCCGGCGACTACGACGCGACGATCGCGCGCGTCGAGGAGATCGACGGCGAGCCTTTCTGGGTGCTGGAGCTGACCGCCGCGCAGAAGGGGGTGACGTACCCGAAGCTTCTCTACTGGGTGGACCAGAAGAGCTTCCGTCCCTCGCGCGCGGAGTTCTACTCGCTGTCGGGACGCCTCTTGAAGCGCTGCCGCTACGAGAAATACGTCGAGGCCGGAGGGTCGCGCCGGCCTTCCGTCGTCACGATGGAGGACGCGCTGACCGAGGGGGCGACCTCGGTGCTGGAGTACAAGGGCTTCCGGCTCGTGGATCTCCCCGAGAAGATGTTCACGAAGGAGTACCTGAAGAAGATTTGAGATCCGGATCGCCCGCGATTCGCGGCTAGTTCTGCCGCAGGGCCTCCGCGATCGGGAGCCGCGAGGCCCGGCGCGCGGGGAAGGCGGCCGCGGCGATCGTGGCGAGCACGCCCGCGAGGAAGGCCTTCACGACGATCCAGGGGACGATGCGAATGTAGGCCGTGTAGCCCTCGTCGGCATTGGGCGGGGCAGGCATCGGAATGCCGATCTTCGAAATCACGAGTGCCATCACGATTCCGAGGCCGACCCCGAGCACGCCGCCGATTCCGGCGAGGAGCACGTTCTCGGCCAGGATCAGCCGGCGCACGACGCGCGGTGCGTCGCCCAGCGCCATCAGCGTGCCGACCTCGCCGGTGCGCTCCCAGATCGTCATGCTGACGCTGT
>DATBIJ010000161.1:0-13198 GCA_036557025.1 Thermoanaerobaculia bacterium
GTCGTCTTCGACCGACGCAGCCGACAGTCTCGTCATCGCTCCTCGACGATGCTCGGGCATCGCCGTCGTCGCGCTTCCTTGCACCTGGCTCCGCGGCGCTCGTAACGCCATCCCACACCCTTTTTCAGCAACCTGCTACGAGGCCCCGGGCCCGGCCTTGCCCGACTTGAGCGAGCGGCGCGCGAGCTCGAGGACGTCGAAGGGCACCGTCGAGACGGCGAGCTCCTCCTTCGCGTTGCCGATCATCACCATGCAGAACGGGCAGGAGACGCCGACGGAATCCGTTCCGGCCGCCGCGATCTCCTTCATCCGCGTCTGGTTGATCCGGCTCCCGAGCTTCTCCTCCATCCACATGCGCCCGCCGCCCGCGCCGCAGCAGAGGCCCTTCTCGCGCGATCGTTCGAGCTCCTTGAGCTGGAGGCCGGGGATGGCGTTCAGGATCTGCCGCGGCGCGTCGTAGACGTCGTTGTAGCGGCCCAAATAGCAGGGGTCGTGGAACGTGATCGTCTCCGGGATCGGCGTCTCCATCCGCAGGCGACCTTGCGCGATCAGCGACGCGACGAGCTCGGATCCGTGCATCAGCTCGTAGTTGCCGCCGAAGGGAGCGTACTCGTTGCCGATGCAGTTGAAGCAGTGCGGACAGTTCGTGACGATCTTCTTCACCCCGTAGCCGTTGAGGGTCTCCACGTTCTGCTGGGCCAGCATCTGGAAGAGGTACTCGTTGCCCATTCTCCGCGCCGAGTCTCCCGTGCAGGTCTCCTCGGTGCCGAGGATCGCGAAGGAGACGCCCGCCTCGTGGAGCAGCTCCACGAGCGCGGTGGAGACGCGCTTGGCGCGGTCTTCGTAGGAGCCGGCGCAGCCGACCCAGAAGAGGACCTCGATGTCCCTGCCCTCCGCTTCCGCCATCGTGACGACCGGCAGGCCCTGCGCCCAGTCGCCGCGCGATGCCTGGGCGATGCCCCAGGGGTTGCCGTTGGTCTCCATGCCGCGGAAGGCCGTCTGCATCTCCTTGGGGAACTCCGCCTTGTCGAGCACGAGGTTGCGGCGCATCTCGACGATCTTGTCGACCGCCGGGATGATGAAGACCGGGCAGGCCGTCGTGCACCACCCGCAGGTCGTGCACGCCCAGATCGTCTCCTCCGAGATCCAGCCGCCGATCAGCTCCTTGCGTGGCTCGCGCGGCGCCTCCGATCCCCGGCCCGTCGCTGCGTCGAGGATCTCCGGCGTCGCCTGGTAGACCGCATCGCGGACGTCGCCGATGAAGATCTTCGGATCCAGCGGCTTTCCCGTCAGCGCGGTCGGGCACACGACGCGGCAGCGCCCGCACTCCGTGCAGGTGTAGCCGTCGAGCATCTGCTTCCACGTCAGATCCTCGACGCGCGAGGCGCCGAAGCGCTCGGAATTCTCGAGGTCCGGCGTCGAGAGCCGGCCCATCGGGTCGAGCTTCATGAAGAAGACGTTGGGAATCGACGTGATGATGTGGAAGTGCTTCGAGTACGGCAGGTAGTTGCCGAAGGCGAGCAGGTCCGCCAGGTGCAGCCACCAGCACCAGTCGAAGAGCCGCTGCAGGGCCGCCGGCGAGAGCCCCGAGAGCATGCCCGCGATCGCCGTGGTCACCGGCAGCCAGACCGAGGCGCGCGAGGGATCGAGCGCCGTGCGGGCGGAATCCGCGAGCAGATCGGTCGCCATCAGGAAGGCGATCAAGAAGAGGATGAACCAGGCGTCCATCGTCAAATCCAGACGCGGCGGGCGCGCGAAGGCGCGGCGGAAGACGGCCATGCCGACGCCGAGCAGGGTCAGGACCTCGAAGACGTCCTTGAGCAGGTTGTAGACGTCCCCCGGCCGCCCGCGCAGCAGCTCGAAGCCCGGGATCAGCCCTTCGGCCACGAGCGCCAGGGTCCGGACGGTCAGGACGACGAAGCCGCCGAAGATCAGGATGTGGAAGACGCCCGCGTAGAAGTCGCGGAACATCCGCTTCTGCAGGAACGCGAACTGGATCGTCTTGAGGATGCGGGTCCCGATTTTGTCGAACCGGTCGTCTTTCTGGCCCGCCATGAGGACGCGGATCCGCCGCGTGACCGAGACGACGAAGAAGGCGATCGCGGCGAGGATGAGCAGGCCGAAGTAGACGCGGCCCGGGACTCCCAGGATCATCCTCTCGGTCGGGATCGTCACGAGGCGACTCTACCCCTTACCCCTCTCCGAGAGGCGCGGGTCATTCCGCCTTGGCCGCCCTCACCGCCTTGGCGATCTCCGGAACCGTCTGGAAGATGTCGCCGACGATTCCGTACGTCGCGACCTTGAAGATGGGAGCCTCGGGGTCCTTGTTCAGCGCCACGATGACCTTCGACGTGCCCATGCCTGCCAGGTGCTGGATGGCGCCGGAGATCCCGCACGCGACGTAGAGCGTCGGGGAAACGACCTTGCCCGTTTGTCCGACCTGGTGCTGGTGGTCGATCCAGCCCGCGTCGACGACGGCGCGCGACGCGCCCAGCGCCGCCCCGAGGGCTTCCTGCAGGTCGCGGATCAACGGCCAGTTCTCCGGTCCCTTGATCCCGCGCCCGCCCGACACGATGATGTCGGCCTCCGCGACGTCGAGCTCCTTGGACTCCGGCACGTCGACCCGCACGACGCGGGCGCGCAGGGCGAGATCCCCGACATCGAGCGTCTCGACGCGCGCCTCCCCTTCCCCGGCCTCGGCCGGGAAGACGTTGGGCCGCGTCGTCGCGACCTGGAGGCTCGCCGCGCCGGCGTCGACCTCGGCGCGCGCCTTGCCCGAGTAGACGGGCCGCGAGCCGACGAGCCGGCCGCTCTCGACGCGCAGATCCATCAGGTCCGCCAGCACCGAGACGTCGTGGCGCGCGGCGAACCGCGGCGCGACGTCCTTGCCCATCGCGGTCGCGGCGATCAGGACGGCGTCGGGGCTCTCCTTCTTCGCGGCGGCATCGAGCGCGCCCACGTACCCCTTGTTGCTGTAGAGGGCGAGCTCGTCCTTCTCGGCGACGTAGACGACCCCGGCGCCCCACTTGCCCAGATCCTTCGCGAGCGCCGTCACGCCCTTGCCGGGCAGGACCGCGGCGACCGGACCGCCGGCGAGCTTGCGCGCGAGCGAGAGCGCCTCGAGAGACGCCTTGCGGATCTTTCCGTCGCGCTGCTCGATGAAGACGAGGAACTTCATGCGATGAACGCGGGAATCGTGATGCGGGAAACGAGTTCGGTAATCGGGAATCGGGAATGGGGAATCGAGGGGAGACCGATTCCCGGCTTCGATTTCCGATTGGCGAGAACGTTCTCGCCAAAGGCGAGAGACGTTTCGCCCTCTCGCGCTCGCATGCGCGAGTGCACTCGATACCCGATTCCCGATTCCCGTCTCATAGGACCTTCGCCTCTTCCCGCAGGAGCCGCACGAGCTCCTTCGCGGCGGCGGCCGGGTCGTCGGCGGGGATCAGCTTCACGGCCTGCCGGGCCGGGGGCAGCTCGAGCTTGCGCCAGCGGACCTTCGCCTTCGCGGGATCGGCCTCGGGCACGGACAGGTCGGCGAGCTTCTTCTCGGCGATCGGCTTCTTCTTCGCCGCCATGATCCCCTTGAGCGAAGCGTAGCGCGGCTCGTTGAGCCCCTTCTGCGCGGTCAAAACGACCGGCAGCGGCGACTCGACGACCTCCTCGGCACCCTCGATCTCACGGTGCGCGACGATGCCGGCGTCCTTGACCTCGAGCTTCACGATGCTCCCGACGTGCGGCAGATCGAGCAGCTCCGCGGTCATCGGGCCGACCAGCGACTCGTCGGCGCCGACGCCCTTCTGGCCGAACCAGAGGATGTCGTGTTTGCCTTCGCGGGCCACGGCGGCCAGGGCCTTCGCGATCGCCAGCGCGTCCAGATAGCGCGAGTCGCCCGAGTCGATCCAGACCGCTTCGTCCGCGCCGCGCGCGAGACATTCGCGCAGGGTCGTCTTGACCCGCTCGGGCCCCAGCGACACTACCGTCACGGTGCCGGCGCCGCGCGACTCCTTGGTCTTGAGCGCTTCCTCGAGAGCGTACTCGTCGTAGGGCGAGACGATCCACTTGACGTCCGCCTCGTCGATCGAGCGTCCGTCCGCGCCGACCTTGATCTTCGTCTCGGTGTCGGGGACGGCGGCGATGGCCACCAGGGAGTTCATCGCGACCTCAGACCCGCTTCATGATGAGGCACCCGTTGGTGCCGCCGAAGCCGAAGGAGTTGGACATGCCGTAGTCGTAGCGCTGCTGCCGCGCGGTATTCGGGACGTAGTCGAGGTCGCACTCGGGATCGGGCGTCTCGTAGTTGATCGTCGGGGGAATCACGCCGTCGTGGATCGAGAGGGCGAGGATCGCGGTCTCGAGCCCTCCGGCCGCTCCCAGCAGGTGCCCGGTCATGGACTTGGTGGAGGAGATCGCGACCTTCTTGGCGTGCGGCCCGAAGACCAGCTTGATCGCGATGGTCTCGACCTTGTCGCCGGTCGGCGTGGAGGTCCCGTGCGCGTTGATGTAGCCGACCTGCGCCGCGGCGATGCCGGCGTCCGCGAGCGCGGCGCGCATGACCCGTGCGGGGCCGTCGCCGTCCTCCGAGGGCGCCGCGATGTGGTACGCGTCGCCGGAGAGGCCGTAGCCGACGAGCTCCGCGTAGATCCGCGCGCCGCGGGACTTCGCGGCTTCGAGCTCCTCGAGAACGACCAGCCCGGCGCCCTCGCCGATGACGAACCCGTCGCGGTCCTTGTCCCAGGGACGCGAGGCGCGCTCCGGCTCGTCGTTGCGCGTCGACAGCGCGCGCATGACCGCGAACCCGCCCACGGCGAGCGGCGTGATGACCGATTCGGTGCCGCCCGCGACGGCCGCGTCCGCGTCGCCGTACTGGATCATCCGGTAGGCCTCCCCGACCGCGTGCGCGCCCGTCGTGCAGGCCGTCACGGTGGTCAGGTTGGGGCCCTTCAGCCCGTACTTGATCGAGACGTTGCCGGCCGCCTCGTTGGCGATGAGCCCCGTGATGAAGAAGGGGGAGATCGCCCGGATGCCCTTCTGGAGATACTGCTTCTGGGTCTCCTCGATCAGGGGAAGCCCCCCGATCCCCGAGCCGATCACGACCGCGATCCGGTCGCGGTTCTCGTCGGTCACGGGAAGACCGGAGTCCTCCATGGCGAAGTGGGCCGCCCCCATCGCGTAGTGGATGAAGGTGTCCATCTTCTTGATCTCCTTCTTCTCGACGAAGAGGGAGGGGTCGAAGTTCTTCACCTCGCCGGCGATGCGGCTCGCCACCGGCGTGGGATCGAATCGGGTGATCGGCCCGACGCCGCTCTTTCCGGCGCGGAGCGCCTCCCAGTTGGCGGCGTTGCCGACGCCGAGCGGCGAGACGAGGCCGACGCCGGTGACGGCCACCCGGCGGGGTGCGGAAGCCCGGGGCATGACGGCGTTAGTTCTGCGCCGAGTTCTTCTGGATGTACTCGATGGCGTCCTTGACCTTCGTGATCTTCTCCGCGGCCTCGTCCGGGATCTCGATGTTGAAGGCTTCCTCGAAGGCCATGACGAGCTCGACGGTATCCAGCGAATCGGCGCCCAGATCGTCGACGAACGACGCCTCGGGCGTCACTTCGTTGGCGTCCACGCCGAGCTGCTCGACGATGATGCTCTTCACCTTGTCTTCCACGCTCATGCGGCTACTCCCTTCGCTGGAAAATCGCCGTATTCTAACGACTTAGCCGACCGGAGCAAGCCGTGAATCGTGAAAGGTAAGTCGTGAATCGGAGCCGAATCCCCGTCTGGACCCACGATTCACCATTCACGATTCACGATTCACCCTACATATACAGCCCGCCGGACACGTTCACCACGGTCCCGGTCACGTAGGCCGCGTCTTCCGATGCCAGGTACGCGACCGCGGCCGCGACGTCGTCGACCGTGCCCAGCCTCCCGAGCGGGATCTGCGAGGAGAGACCCTCCCGCGCCGCCTCCGTCATCGCGTCGGTCATCGCGGTCCGGATGAAGCCGGGCGCGACGGCGTTGCAGGTGATGTTGCGCGAGGCCAGCTCCCGCGCGATCGATTTGGTCAGGCCGATGAGGCCCGCCTTCGCCGCGGCGTAGTTCGCCTGCCCCGCGTTGCCCATCAGGCCCACGACCGAGGTGATGTTGACGATCCGCCCGTAGCGCTTCTTGACCATTCCCCGCAGGAGCGCCTGCGTCAACAGGTAGGCGCCGGTCAGGTTCGTGTCGATCACGCGGCTCCAGGACTCGCGGGACATCCGCAGCATCAGCCCGTCGTCGGTGATACCGGCGTTGTTGACCAGGACGTCGATGGCGGGATGCTGGGCGTGCGCCGCCTTCGAGGCCGCCTCGATGGAGTCCGCGCTGGAGAGATCGAGCGCCAGCGTGCCGGCCGACCCCCCCGTGCCGCGGATCTCCGCGACGAGCCGATCGAGGGGCTCGACGCTGCGCGCGGCCGCGACCACATGGGCGCCCTCGGCGGCCAGCCGACGCGCAATCGCTTCCCCGATCCCGCGGGAGGCACCGGTGACCAGGGCGACCCGCCCGTCGAAACGCTTCATCGCGCCTCCTTACTTCGGCTTGTCCGTGACATCCGGAAGCTCGGCGCTCCAGGCGTCGACGATCGCCCGGCTCACCGCCGCGATCGCCAGCACCGACGGATGATCCGCCGGCCCGCCGCCTTCCGCGCGGCTGCCGTCCGTGAAGATCGCAATCACGAAGCGCCCCTTCTTCGTCCGGAGGATCCCGGAATCGTTGCGCACGCCGGACATCGTGCCGGTCTTCCCCGCCCAGAGATCCGCGGGCGGAAAGCGCCGCGCGATGCGCAGGCGGCTGGGGTCCTTGTCCAGGTACGCGAAGATGCGCCGCGAGCTTTCCGCATCGAGGAGGGTTCCCTCGGCCACCTGGGCCATCCACGCGGCGACCTCGCGCGGGGTCACGCTCCCGAACTTCAGCCCGCTCCAGGGCGAGGGCTCCGCCGACGCGGACGTCAGGCTCGGCAGGGGCCGGTAGATCTTCAGGCCCGGGAACCCCAGCGAAGCCATCTTCGCGTTGACCGCGTCGACTCCCAGCCGCTCGATCCACGCGTTGGTCGCCGTGTTGTCCGACGGGCCGATCATCAGCGTGATGAGGTCGTTCCAGGTCGGCGCCAGACCCGGGTCGAGCAGCTGCAAGACGCCGGAGCCGTCGGCCTTGTTCTCCGCCGTCAGCGTCCAGCGCGCATCGAGATCGATGCTCCCCTGGCGCACGCCGTCCATGGCTTCCGTCAGCAGCGCGATCTTGATGACGGAGGCCGACTCGAAGGGCTCGTCCGCGTTGTGGAAGAAGCTCCGTCCGCTCTCCAGGTGCCGCGCCGCGATGCCCATGCGGCAGCCGCAGGACTGCGCCGCGGAGGAGACCACGGCGTCCATGGCGGGCCGCGCCGGCTTCGTCGGGGCCGCCGTCGGCGCGGTCGCGCACGCGGCGAGCGCGGCGAGAGCCAGGGCGGCCGCGAGGATCGGAAAGGCACGCCGCGCAGGGGAAGGCGCCGTGGGTCGTCTCATCCGGACACTCCCTCCATCGTGATGGACTTTTCGATCCGGCGCACGAGCCCGGCCAGCACGTTGCCCGGCCCGATCTCGAGCCCGCGGGTGACCCCGGCTCCCGCCAGCGTCCGCACGGACTCGACCCAGCGCACCGGGGCATCGATCTGGCGCGTCAGCGCGTCGCGCAGGGCGGAGGAAGACGACGCCGGGCGGGCGTCGACGTTCGTGACGATCGGAAGGGAGGGGTCGCGGAACGCCGCCGCCGCGAGGAGCGGCGTCATCCGCTCCCGGGCGGGGCTCATGAGCGAAGAGTGAAAGGGCGCGGACACGGGCAGCGGCACCGCCCGCTTCGCCCCCTTCGCCTTGCAGATTTCCGAGGCGCGGGCGACGGCCGCCGCGTGTCCGGCGATCACGGTCTGCTCGGGCGTGTTGAAGTTGACGGCCTCGACCTTCTCGCCCTGCGCGGCCTCCGCGCATGCGGCGACGACCTCCTCCGCCGCGAGACCGAGGACGGCGGCCATCGCCCCGACGCCGACGGGGACCGCATCCTGCATGAGCTCCCCGCGGCGGCGCACGAGGCGCACGGCGTCGGCGAAGTCGAGGGATCCTGCCGCGACGTTGGCGGAGTACTCGCCCAGCGAGTGCCCCGCGGCGAAGGCCGCGCCGTCGAGCCTCGCCGGAGAACGGGCGGCGAGGTCGCGGTAGACGGCGATCGAGTGGGTCAGGATCGCCGGCTGGGTGTTGGCGGTGCGCGCGAGCTCTGCCTCCGGTCCTTCGAGGCAGAGCCTGGTGAGTGGGAACGAGAGCGCCGCGTCCGCCTCCTCGAAGACGGCGCGCGCCTGCGGCGATGCCGCGAGCAAATCCTTGCCCATGCCGACGAACTGGGAGCCCTGGCCGGGGAAGAGGAGGGCGAGCACGGGTGCGGCGTCCGGTTCCGAGGTGCGGCGTTACCAGCGCACCAGCACGCTGCCCCAGACCAGGCCCGCCCCGAACGCCGTCATGAGGACCAGGTCGCCCGCTTCGATCCGGCCGGCGCGCACGAGCTCGTCGAGCGCGATCGGGATCGAGGCGGCGGAAGTGTTCCCGTAGCGGTCGATGTTCTTGTAGACCTTCGCGGGATCGATCTTCAGCTTCGCTCCGACGGCGTCGATGATCCGCTCGTTGGCCTGGTGCGGGATGAAGGCGTCGAGCTGCTCGTGCGTGAAGCCCTGCTCCGAGAGCACTTCCTGAGTCACGTCGGCCATCGCCTTGACCGCGACCTTGAAGGTCTCGTTCCCCTTCATCTTGATGAAGGGCAGGCGATCCTCGAGCGTCTTGGGGTCGTTCGCGGGGTGGTTGGAACCGCCTCCCGGCATGCAGATGAAGTCCGCGTAGGCCCCGTTCGACTTCATGCGCGTGCCCAGGATCCCGTGATCCCCGCGGCTCGCCTGCAGCACGACCGCGCCCGCGCCGTCTCCGAAGAGCACGCAGGTCGAGCGGTCCGTCCAGTCCACGATGCGCGTCAGGAACTCGCCGCCGACCACGAGCACGTTCTCGGCCTTGCCCGACTGGATCAGCCCGTCGCCGACGTGCAGGCCGTAGAGGAAGCCGACGCAGGCCGCGCCGAGGTCCATCGCGGCGGCCTTCGTCGCGCCGATGTTGTGCTGGACGAGACAGGCCGTGGCCGGGAACGGCATGTCTCCCGTCACGGTGCCCACGAGCACCATGTCCAGGTCGGCCGCCGTCAGGTGGGCGCGCTTGAGGGCCTGCTCCGCGGCGCGCGTACAGAATTCGGAGAAGCGCTCGCCTTCCGCGGCGACGTGGCGCTCCTTGATGCCCGTGCGGGTCGTGATCCAGTCGTCGCTCGTGTCGACGAGCTTCTCCAGGTCCTGATTCGTCAGAAGCTTCTTCGGGACCGAGGCCCCGGTCCCGGCGATTCGCGCCCGCATCATGGCGCGGTCATGCGGGGCTCGCCTCGGCCGCCTCGCGCGAATGGAGCTCGGCGATGGAGCTCTGGATCTTCTGATCCAGCGAGCGCCGCGAGAACTCCGCCGCAAAGCGGATCGCGTTCTTGACGGCCTTCGCGCTCGAGCGACCGTGGCAGATGATGACGCAGCCCTTCAGACCCAGCAGGGGTGCGCCGCCGTACTCGGAGTAATCGAGGCGTTGCTTGAAGCTCCGGAAGGCAGATCGCGACAGCAGGAACCCGACGGAGGCCTGGAGCGTCTTCTTGATCTCCTCGCGCAGGGTCTGCTCGACCATCTCGGCAAGCGCCTCGGAGACTTTCAGAATCACGTTGCCGGTGAATCCGTCCGTGACGATGACGTCCACCTTGCCGTTGAAGACCTCCCGGCCCTCGACGTTGCCCACGAAGTTCAGGCCCGTCTCCTTGAGCACCTTGAAGGCTTCCTTCGTGCGGTCGGTGCCTTTGGAGTCCTCCTCGCCGATCGACATCAGGCCGATCGACGGGCGCTTGCGGCCGAACGCGAGCTGCGCGTAGATCGAGCCCATGACGGCGAACTCCTTGAAGTGCGACGTCTTGGCATCGGGGTTGGCGCCCACGTCCAGCAGGAGGCTGTGCCCGGTCAGGTTGGGCAGGACCGCGGCCAGGGCGGGACGGTCCACTCCCTCGATGGTCCCGATGATCATCTTGCCGGCGACCATCGCGGCTCCCGTGTGCCCGGCCGAGACCAGCCCTTGCGCCCGGCCGTCGCGCACGCAGCCCGCGGCGATCCGGATCGACGAATAGCGTTTCTTACGGACGGCGGCGACCGCGGGCTCGTCCATGCCGACGACCTCCGCGGCGTCGACGACCGTGATGGCCTCGCCGCGGTAGCCGGAGTCGCGCAACAGCTTCTCGACCTGCGCGGCCCGCCCGACGAGCAGGCTCTCGATGCCGAACTCCCGGGCCGCCGCGATCGCGCCGTCGACGTTGACCAGCGGGGCGTGGTCGCCCCCCATGGCGTCAACCGCGATGCGCATGGAACTCACGGGAGGCTGGGAACCGTAATTGGGGAATCGTGAATCGGGGCACGGAAACGTTCACTCGCTTTTCTCGTTTTACGTTTCGCGATTCACGATTCTCGATTCACGGCCTACGTGCTGATCGCCTGCTTGCCCTTGTAGTACCCGCAGCTCTTGCAGACGCGGTGCGGCATCTTCGGCTCGTGGCAGTTGGGGCACTCCGAGAGCGCCGGCGGGACGAGCGCATCGTGGGCGCGGCGCTTGTCGCGGCGGGCCTTGCTGTGTCTCCGTTTGGGATTGGGCATAGTGGCATCCTCTCACTTTGTGGCCGCGTCGGCGGCGGCCCGAATCTAACGGCGCAGGGCGCGCAACGCGTCCCAGCGCGGATCGGTCTCCTCGAGCGAGCAATTGCAGGTCAGAACGTTCCGGTCCTGGCCGCACCGGGGGCAGAGACCCTTGCAGTCCTCCCGGCAGAGGGGCTTCATGGGGATCGCCATCTGGACCCGTTCCTCCGCGATCGGCACGACGGGCACCGTCGGGTCGTCGTAGAAGGAGACATCGAGGTCATTTTTCTGGAGGGCGACCTCTCCGTCGACCGCGGGGCGGCGCGGCAAGAGCACGATCGTGAAGGACTCCTCCGATTCGTACGGGTAGGGCGCCAGGCATCGGCTGCACTCGAGACGGCCGCTCCAGGAGACCCGGGCCTCCAGGGCGTGGCCCTTCGCGATGCGGGACACGGTCCCCGCGAGCCGGACGGGCGAGAGCTCCAGCAGCGGCTCGCGGTCGATCTGTGCGACCGGAACCGGCAGCTCGAACTCGAACGCCAGCGGCTCCTCGAGAACCGACTCGAGGGACAGGTGATAGGGGTGCCTCATAAAGCAGAACCGCGGATTATAGGGAGGGGGGCGCCGGCCCGTCAAAGCCCCGGGCGAGGCCGTACAATCGCCGCCGGCATGCGGATCGCGATCGACGGGCGGGCCCTTTTGGGCCAGAGCACGGGGATCGGAACCTACACGCGCGGCATCGCCCGCGCCCTGATCGCGCAGGGCCACGAGGCGGCGCTTTTCGCCCCGCGCGCGCTGCCTCCCGGCGCCGCCGACGGCATCCCTGTCTACGCGCGGTGGCACCCCTCCGGAACCGTCTGGGCGCAGGCCTCGCTCCCGCGCGCCGTGAGGCGCTGGGGCGCCGACATTCTCCTGGCGGCGCTGACGATCGCGCCGCGGACGGGCGAGGTTCCGGTCGCCTCGGTCGTTCACGACCTGACGGCCTGGACGCATCCGGAGTGGCACGCGCGCCGCACCGTCGCGGCCTTCCTGCCGAACTGGGAGCGGACCGCCGAGCGCGCCGCGTGCCTGCTCTGCGTCTCGGAGACGACGGCGCGGGAGCTGCGAGCGCTCTATCCCGAGACGGCCCCGCGCGTTCGCGTCGCCGAAAACGGGGTCGACGAGGAGTTCACCCCCGGTGGGGATTCCTCCTCGCGCGAGGCGGCGCGCCGCCGCTTCGCGGGCGGCAGCCGCTTCGTGCTGTATCTCGGGACGCTGGAGCCGCGAAAGAACATCGGCGCCCTGGTCGCCGCCTGCGAGCGGCTCTGGGTCAAGCGCCGCGCGCGACCCGACCTGGTCCTGGCGGGAGGGATGGGCTGGAAGACCGCGGGCCTCCTGCGTCGGATCGCGCGCTCGCCGTTCCGCGACAAGATCCATCTGACGGGATACGCGAGCCGCGAAGCGGCGCTCTCGCTGTATCGCGCCGCCGAGGCGTTCGTCTACCCCTCGCTCTTCGAGGGCTTCGGGCTGCCGGTCGCCGAGGCGATGGCCTGCGGGACGCCGACGGTGATCTCCACCGCCGAGGCGCTGCGCGAGGTCGCGGGCGACGCGGCTCTGATGGCGCCCCCCGACGACGTCGAGGCGCTGGCGCTCCGCATCGAGCAGGCGATCGAAGATCCCGCGACGCGCGAGCTGCTCCGCGTGGCGGGCCCAGAGCGGGCGCGCCGCTACTCCTGGGAGAACGCCGGCGCACGGACCGCCGCGGCGCTGACCGAAGCGGTCGCCGGAGCGGCACATTGACGGCCCCCCCGCGGATCGGCATCGACGCGCGGAAGCTCCGCGACTTCGGCATCGGGTCCTACACGCGGCACCTGCTGGGCGCGGTCGCCCGAAGGCCGGAGGCGGAGCGTTATCGCTTCCGCCTCTACCGCCGCCACGCCGACGCGGACTTGCTGCCGGACCTCCCCGCGAACTTCGAGGCGGTCGACGAGGAAGCTCCCGGCTACTCCGTCCGCGAGCTGACGCGCTTCGCCTGGAGACTCTGGCGCGACCGGCTGGACTTGTTCCACGCGATGCACTACGTCCTGCCGCCGCTCGCGCGCACCCGGGCCGTCGTCACGATCCACGACATCATCCACCTGCTCTACCCGCAGTTCCTGCCCAACCGCGCCGCCCATCTCTACGCGCGCGTGATGATCCGCCGCGCGCTCGCGCGGGCCGACCGTATCGTGACCGTCTCCTGGAACAGCAAGCGCGACCTCGTGGATTACTTCGGCGTCGCCGGCTCGCGCATCGAGGTCGTCTACAACGGCGTCGCGGACTCCTTCCGCACGGAGACGACGCCCGAGGAATGCCGCCGCGTCGCCCAGCGCTACGGGTTGCCGTCTCCGTACCTCCTCTTTCTCGGTGGGGCCAAGCCGCACAAGAACGTCCAGAACGTCGTCCGCGCCTTCGCCGAGGCGCGCCGCGCCGGGGATC
>DATBIJ010000162.1:0-3152 GCA_036557025.1 Thermoanaerobaculia bacterium
TCTTCACCTTCGCCGCTCCTTGGCCCCCGCTCCACATCGCCGCCTTCGTTTTGATAGCCCTCGTCGCTCTCGCCCTGGGCCTCCTCTTCATCTCCCGGCGCGACCTGCCGCTCGCGGAGGAGGAGTGATGGCCGCGCTGACGGCTGCCGCGGGAGTCCAGAAGCGCTACGGCAAGGTCGCGGTCCTGCGCGGGCTGGATCTGGAGGTCAATTCGCGCGAGATCGTCGGCTTGATCGGACCCAACGGCGCCGGGAAGACGACCCTGTTGAGGATCCTGCTCGGGCTGGTGTCGCCGACGTCCGGTCGCGTCGTCCGGCCGGTCGGGCCGGTCGCCTACTTCGCCGGGGGGCAGACCCTGCCGCCTCGGGCCCGGGCCGACCGCTGGAGCGCCTGGGTGTCTCGGGGCTCTGTGAAGCCGCGGGAGTCGCGACTGGTCCGGACGCTTTCTCGAGGCACGCGCCAGATGGTCGGGCTGGAGGCCGTGCTGGCGATGCCGGGCACGGATCTGATCGTGCTGGATGAACCCTGGGAGACCCTCGATCCGGACGCCTCGCGCTGGCTGACGAAGACGCTTGAAGCCCGGAGGAAGGCCGGGGCCGGAATCCTCGTTTCCTCGCACCGCCTGCACGACCTGGCGGGCCTCTGCGACCGCTATGCGTTCCTGATCGAAGGCCGGGCAGTCCTTCGAGGCGCCAGCGAGATTTCCGAGGGAATGCTGACCGGCGGCGAGCTGCTGAAGGAGTTCGACGCGCTGCGGACACCGACTTGGGACGCCTAGCGTTCCTCGCGTTGTTCCTGGCCGCCGCCTCTCCGGCAGATGGTGAGGCCGGCCTGCCGTTCGAAGTCGCGCTCGATCCGGACGTCGCCGCCGCGTTCGAGTCATGCGCCGTGTCTTCGAAACCCGAAGGGGTCGTGGTGACCTGGAGTCTCCCGTCCAGCATGCCCGCCGGGCGGATTGACCTTCTGGAGGAGCAGAAAGGCTTCCCGCGCTGGAGCTGGCGCGCGTGCGTCGCGATCGAGAGCGGGTCCGCGGCGCTCGCCGCCGCGCCCGGAACGCGCACGATCGCGATCGCTCGCGGCCCGCACCGCGATTCCTACCTGCTCGACGGGCCGCTGATCTGGCCCGCCGCTACGGCGTCGCGCCGTTTCGGCGGCGCGGCCTACCGATCCCTCGCCGGGGAGGGGACCTTCCCGAAGGGACCGCTCGCCGGGTTCCTGCTCTCCGGGTCGGAGGGAGCGAGGCCGGATCCCCTCTGCGAATCGGACGGGGAGTCCTGGCAGTGCGCTGCGGTGCCCTCGGGGTTCCGCGGCGTGCTCGAGCTCTGCCCCGCCCCCGGCGGGCACCGCTTCGCCGTGATCGACGGACCGAACGCGCCCGCGCAACTCCAGCCGGCGGAATCGGAGGGTCTGCCGATTCGCCTCGAAGTCGAAGGCGGCGCACCGGCGCGAGAGCCGGCGTTCCGCCTCGTGCGCGCCTACAAGCATGGCTATCGGGCGGTGCCGGGTCTCGCCCCACGTCCCCTCGGCGGTACGGCGTACTGGATCGGCGCGAAGGAGCCGCCGAAGGACGCGCTGCTGGAGGTCTCCGCCGATGGGCTGGCAACACGGCGCCTGCCGCTCGACGCCCTGCGCGCCTCCGCGGCCTGTGGCGAGATGGCGGTCGTCAATCTTCCGCTGGCGTGGGAGATCGCCGGTCGCGTTGTCGACCGCGACGGCTCGCCGATGCCGGCCAGCACGATTCTCCTGCGGGAGCCGGGCGCCGCGGAGAAGGGACGCCGCGACGGCGACGGCGCGATGCCGGCCGGAGGCCGCATCCTCCAGGAGGTCACGTCGGAGGAGAACGGCTCTTTCAAGATCTCGCGCCTCGAGGAGCAGCCCTATCTCCTTCGCGCATGCCACCCCTCGCGCCGATGCCAGGAGCGGCTCGTCCGCCCGCCCTTCGAGCCGCTCGAGATCAAGTTCGACGAGTCGGGGATCCTGCGCGGCCGCGTGTTGTCCGCGTCGGGCGCGCCCGAACCCTCCGCGTCGATCGAAGTCTCGCCCAACCTCGCGACGGCGCAGGCGGCGGAGGATACCCTCCGACTCGTGAGCCTTCCCGTGACGGCCGACGCGCAGGGCCGCTTCGAGATCGCCGTCCAGTCGACCGGAACCTTCGAGCTGGAGGCCTCGGCGCCGGGCGGCGGTGCCGCGCGGCGCGAGATCGCGGTGAGCGATATCGCCTCGGCGATCGACCTGGGGGACATCCGGCTCTCGCGGGGCGGGGCGTTTCGCGCGCGTGTGCCCGGCTGCGGCGGCGGCGAGCTGTTTCTCGTGGGCCCGATGAACGCGTCGTCGCTTCCGCAGATGAAGCGCTTCGCGCTCTCGCCCGAGGCCCAGACCGTCGTGGAGCTGCCGGGCGGCGGCGAATGGCTCACTGGCGCGCGCTGCGGCGGCGTCGAGAGGACTCTCGAGCCGGAATCCCTGCCGCGAGTCGAGGAGCTCTGGGACATGGAGATCGTCCTCGAGATCCGGCCGGACGACGATCCCGACGACACGGAGTCCGACACCTCCTCGCGCTAAGATGCGCCGTTCATGGCGCGTGGTGCCCTGGGTCTCTTTCTGCTCGAGGCCGCCTTCGGGACGGCGGCGCTGCTGCCGTTTTTTCCCAGCGGACCGCTCGGAAAGGGCTTCTTCACCCTGCACGGCTGGATCGCGGCCGGCTGCCTCGCCCTCGCATGGCCCGCGGCGCCGGCGGGCCTGTGGCGGCCGGCGCTTCTTGCCGCGCTCGGGTTGACCCTGCTGTTCCTGTTCCTGGCGCACGCGGACAAGGTCCGCGTCGGCCTGCCGCTCCTGATCGGCGGGGCGCTGGCGTCCGGCGCGGCGCTCGCCTCCGTGGCCTGGAAGGTCGGCGAGGGCTCCAGCGGCGCCTGGACGGTCGCGGGCGCGGCGCTGGGCGGGCTGTTCTTCGGCTCGGTGCTGCTGACGATGAACCTGGGGCACTGGTATCTGGTCTCGCGCTCGCTTCCCTTCAAGCTGCTGGCGCGAGGCGCCGCGGCCTTCGGGATCTTCGCGATCGTGCGCACGCTGCTGCTGCTCGCGGCGCTCTGGATCAACCCGGCGCCCGAGGGCCTGCCGGCGCTCTTCTCGCTCGAGCGCGACGCCCTCTTCTTCCT
>DATBIJ010000163.1:0-7487 GCA_036557025.1 Thermoanaerobaculia bacterium
AGGCCATGAGGACTTGACGTCATCCCCACCTTCCTCCGGTTTATCACCGGCAGTCCCACTAGAGTGCCCGGCCGAACCGTTGGCAACTAGCAGCAGGGGTTGCGCTCGTTGCGGGACTTAACCCAACATCTCACGACACGAGCTGACGACAGCCATGCAGCACCTAACCAGCAGTCCCTTGCGGGAAAGGGAGATTTCGCTCCCGGTCCACTGATCTTCAAACCCAGGTAAGGTTCTTCGCGTTGCTTCGAATTGAACCACATGCTCCACCGCTTGTGCGGGCCCCCGTCAATTCCTTTGAGTTTCAGCCTTGCGACCGTACTCCCCAGGCGGGGCACTTAATGCGTTAGCTTCGGCACCGCAGGGGTCGATACCCGCGACACCAAGTGCCCATCGTTTACAGCGTGGACTACCGGGGTATCTAATCCCGTTTGCTCCCCACGCTTTCGCGCATCAGCGTCAGTACCGGTCCAGGGTGCCGCCTTCGCCACCGGTGTTCCTCCCAATATCTACGCATTTCACCGCTACACTGGGAATTCCACACCCCTCTCCCGGACTCGAGCCCCGCAGTTTCTTCCGCACGTCCTCAGTTGAGCCGAGGGATTTCACGGAAGACACGCAGGGCCGCCTACGCGCCCTTTACGCCCAATAATTCCGAATAACGCTGGCCCCCTCTGTATTACCGCGGCTGCTGGCACAGAGTTAGCCGGGGCTTCCTTTGCTGGTACAGTCAACGCGCGATGGTATGAGCACCGCACGATTTCTTCCCAGCCGACAGGAGTTTACAACCCAAAGGCCTTCATCCTCCACGCGGCGTTGCTGCGTCAGGCTTTCGCCCATTGCGCAAGATTCCCCACTGCTGCCTCCCGTAGGAGTCCGGACCGTGTCTCAGTTCCGGTGTGGCCGATCACCCTCTCAGGCCGGCTACCGATCGTCGCCTTGGTGAGCCGTTACCCCACCAACTAGCTAATCGGGCGCGGGCCCATCCGGGGGCGCGAGACCTTGCGGCCCCGCTTTGATCTCCAAAACCAACGTCTCGGAGATGTCATGCGGTATTAGCTCGAGTTTCCCCGAGGTATTCCACACACCCGGGCAGGTTACCCACGTGTTACTCACCCGTCCGCCACTCGACTGGGAGGAGTTGCCCCCTCCCGCCTCGTTCGACTTGCATGTGTTAAGCACGCCGCCAGCGTTCATTCTGAGCCAGGATCAAACTCTCCACTTAAAAGCGTTCTCCCGACGTCGACCTTGCGATCGCCGCCGTTTGATACGAGTTCGTCCTTGCTGTTTTTCGAGAACAGCGAAACTCTCTCTGCTTTTCAAAAAAGCAGGAAAAGACGTCTGGCACGCTCTACTCAGTTTTCAAGGAACCGGACCCCGGACCCACCGGAGGGGCGCCGTACCGCCGGCGCCGTCGAATCAGCCGTCCGAAGACGGAAAGATCAGTATCCGCAAAATTGTCCCGTCAGTCAAGTGATTTCTCCCTTCTCGCCTCCGGACCGGCGGGCGCCGGACGTGGCTCGGGAATCCTTGAAAGACCGGGAACCCTTGCGGGGAAGGGGAATATAGGGATGCAAACCATGGGTGTCAAGCAGTTTCGAAAAAACGCAGAAACACCAATAAAAACGGGCCTTTCGTGAGCCCTCGGGTGCACAGAATCCTGTGCAGACTTCAGGGGGTTTTCGGCAATCGCGAGAGAACGAGCGCGATCGCTTCGGGGTAGGCCTCGTGCTCTACGGTCAGGATGCGTGCGGAGAGGCTCTCCTCGGTGTCGCCCTCGAGAACCGGAACCTGTTTCTGGAGGATGACGGGCCCGGTGTCGGTTCCCTCGTCGACGAGGTGCACCGTGCAGCCCGAAACGACGGCGCCCGCATCCAGGGCCTGCCGCTGGGGATGCAGTCCCGGATAGAGCGGCAGCAGCGACGGGTGAATATTCAGGATCCTGCCGCGGTACGCCGCGACGAAGTCCGGCGACAGCAGGCGCATGTAACCGGCGAGGCACACGAGGTCGACGTTCGCGGCGTCCAGGACGCGGAGGATCGCGCGCTCGTGCTCACGACGGCTCGCGAAATCGCTCCGGGGCAAGGGAAACGCGGGCAGCCCGCGCGCGGCCGCGCGCGCGAGGCCTGCCGCGTCGGCGACGTCGGAGATCACGGCGACGATCTGCGCGCCCGGGAGGCGTCCCTGCTCGATCGCTTGGCAGATCGCCTCGAAGTTCGAGCCGCGACCGGAGAGCAGAATGGCGAGGCGGCGCCTGGTCACAGGAGCGGTATTCTTCCTCAGGTCTCGTGAACCTTCCCACTGGCGCCCGACTCGGACCCTACGAGATTGTCGGCCTTCTCGCGAAGGGCGGCATGGGCGAGGTGTACCGTCGCCTTCACTCGCTCGGGCCGTGCCCGGCGGGCACCGTCGAGCGGCGTCGTCCGGATGCGGACTCGACCGCCCGACTCGGCCCTGCGCTCGCTCCGGCTCGCGCGGCGCGAGTCGTTTCGCTCGGTGAACTTCGTGAAACTTGGTCGCGCCGCGAACGGAAATGACCCTGACTCCCGGAACCCGACTCGGCCCCTACGAGATCGTCGGCCCTCTCGCGAAGGGCGGCATGGGCGAGGTGTACCGCGCGCGTGATCCGCGTCTGAACCGCGTCGTCGCCGTCAAGATCCTTCCCGCCGAGGGCCGCGATCGCGACGGCGCGAAGCGCTTCGAGCGTGAGGCCCGTGCCGTGGCCTCCCTCTCCCACCCGCACGTCGTCGCGCTCTTCGACGTCGGGGAGCAGGACGGGGTCGCGTACGTCGTGACCGAGCTCGTCGAGGGAGAAACGCTGCGTGCGCGCCTGGCGCATGGCGCGCTGCGGCCCGAGGAGGCCGCCGAGCTGGCCGCTCAGGTCGCGGAGGGCCTCTCGGCGGCGCACGTTCGGGGACTCGTCCACCGCGACATCAAACCGGAGAACATCGTCCTCACTCCCGAGGGGAAGGCGAAGATCCTCGACTTCGGCCTGGCGAAGACGGATGCCTTTTCGGAGAGGGCCGCCTCCGGCGAATCGGATCCCACGGCGAGCTCCCTGACGGAGCCGGGCTTGATCTCCGGCACGCTCGGCTACATGTCCCCGGAGCAGGTGCGCGGAGAGCCCGTGGACGCACGCTCCGACATCTTCGCGCTGGGTACCGTTCTCTACGAGATGCTCGCGGGCCGCAAGGCCTTCTCCGGAGCTTCGAAGGTCGAGACCTTGAACGCCATCCTGAAGGAGGAGCCGGACTCCTTCCCGCCGAGCGCCCAGATTCCCGAGGAGCTCGCGCGGGTCCTTCAGCGCTGTCTGGCCAAGCGCCGGGAGAACCGATACCACTCGGCCGCAGATCTCGCCCACGACCTGCGCACCGGATCGGCGGCCGCGCGTTCCATCCCGGCGATCTCGGGGCCGGGCATCGCCAAGCGATCTTCCCGCGCGGGGATCGCCTGGCTCGCTCTTGCCGCGGTGGTCGTGATCGGCGGCGTGGCGATTCTGCTCTGGAGTCGCCGGTCCTCGGCCCCGGACGCTCCTCGGACCCTCGCCGTGCTCCCCTTCCAGACCCTCGGCGCGGAACCCGCGCCGCAGTTCGGCCTGGGTCTGGCCGATTCCGTGATCGGGCGTCTCGCCGCGATCCGGGAGCTGACGGTCCGGCCCACGAGCGCGGTGCGGCGCTTCGAGGGCTCGCCCGGCGACGCGATCGAAGCGGGCCGCGAGCTCGACGTCGACGCCGTTCTGGAGGGCCGGCTCCAGAAGCTCGAAGGCAAGACGCGCGTCTCCGTCCAGATGACGGACGTTTCCCGCGGCGCGATCGTCTGGAGCGATCAGCTCGAGCTGCCCGAGGGCCGTCTCTTCGAGATCCAAGACGCGATCGCCGGCCGCGTCGTGGAGCGCCTCCGCCTTCAGATCGATCCCGCGGAGAGACGGCGGCTCTCCGACGCCCAGAAGGTCCCCGACGACGTCATGGAGCAATACTTCGGAGCGCGCGCGAAGCTTCCCGAAGCAATCCGGATGGGTGTCGAGAGACGGCGGGAGCTGGTGACCTCGCTCGACCGGATCCTCGAACGCGCTCCCGACTTCGCCCGCGCGATCGGGGCCCGCTCCTACGCCCGGGCCATGTTGAACTTCCAGGATCCGTCGCCGGAGGGCTTCCAGGCGGCGATGCAGGACGCCGAGCGAAGCCTGGCCCTGGAGCCCCACCTCGCGGAGCCGCGGGTCGCGCGCGCCTCGCTCTACTGGTCGTCTCTGGGCGGCTGGAAGGTCGTCGAAGCCGTGCGCGAGCTGCGCGCGGCGATCGCGCAGAACCCCGGCACGGAGATCGCGCACCTGGATCTGACGCGGATCCTCTACCACACCGGATGGCTGGACGAGGCCCGCGAGGCGGTCGTGCCGGCGCGGCGGTTGAACCCGACCGGGCCGGAGGTCACGCGGATCTCCGGCCACCTCGCCTGGTACTCCGGGGACCCTCGCGGCGCGCTGGCGGAGTTCCAACGCCTGCCGCCCGATCTGCTCGCCGAGTCCCTCGGGGGACGTTGGCAGGTCCTTCATCTCCGGCTGCTCGTCGAGAGCCCGTCGAAGGTGGCTCCCGATGTCGAGGCCTGGGCGGCCGAGGCGCAGGCACGGACGCACGCGACGTGGCTTCCCGACTCCCTCCTGGCCCTTGCGCGAGTGCTGCAGGGCCGCATGGACATCGACGATCTCGAGAAGAGGATCGCGTCCGCGAACCCCGACGCCTCCGCGGGGCACTTCCACCACGTGGACCATCTGCTCGCGGAGGCGCACGCCGTCCGGCGCGATTTCCAACGCTCCGTCGAGCACCTGCGCCGCGCATCGAAGACGGGGCTCAACTGCATCCCTTGTTTCGAGAACGACCGGCTTCTCGCCCCGACGCGGGCGACCGCCGAGTACCGCGAGCTGAAAGCGGAGATGGAGAAGCGGGACGAGGGGTTCAGGGCGGCGCTGAAGATCCCGTAGCGCCCGCTCAGCGGACGGCGTCCGGCAGCTCCGGAGCGGCGGGCGGGGGCAGGACGGTCACGGTCCGGTCCCCTGGAACGACGTTCCCGATCGCGTACCAGCGCTGGCCCCGCTCTTTCCAGATCGCCGCGACACGAGCCAGATTCTGCGGGGCCACGAACACGACCATGCCGATTCCCATGTTGAAGACGCGGTGCATCTCCTCGAAGGAGACGTCGCCCTCGCGCTGCATGACGTCGAACACCGCGGGCACGTCCCAGGCACCCGCCTTCACGGTCACGGAAAGCCCTGCCGGCAGGACGCGCGGGATGTTGTCGTAGAAGCCGCCACCGGTCAGATGCGCCATGCCGTGCACGAGGTCCTCGGAGAGCAGCGGCTCCAGGGCGCGCAGATAGGAGAGGTGCGGGGCCAGAAGCACCTCTCCGATCGATCGCTTTCCGAGCTCCGGAAGGCGCTGGTCCGGCTGTCGACCCATCGTCTCGAAGAAGATCTTCCGCGCGAGGGTATAGCCATTGGTATGGAGGCCCGCCGAAGGGAGGCCGAGCGCGATGTCTCCAGCCCCGATCGCCGACCCGTCGAGAATCTTCTCTTTCTCGACGACACCCACGATGGTGCCTGCGACGTCGTACTCCCCCTCGGCGTAGAAGCCGGGCATCTCGGCGGTCTCGCCGCCAATCAGCGCCGTGCCGTTCTCGCGGCAGGCCCGGGCGATTCCGTCGATGACGCCCTCGATCAGACCGGGCTCCACCTTGCCGGTCGCGACGTAGTCCAGGAAAAAGAGGGGCCGCGCGCCCTGCACCAGGATGTCGTTGACGCAGTGGTTGACGAGGTCGGCGCCGACGGTGTCGTGTCGCCGCATCGCGAAGGCCACCTTCAGCTTCGTGCCGACCCCATCGGTGGAGGCGACGAGCACCGGCTCGCGGTATGCGGAGAAGTCGGGTCGGAAGAGGCCACCGAATCCTCCGACGTCCCCGAGGACCTGGGAATTGAAGGTCGATCGGATGGCGGTCCGCGCGCGCTCCAGCGACTTCGCTTTGGCGTCGATGTCGACGCCGGCCTCGGCGTAGCGGGATTCCTTCAAGAGGCGGGATTATAAGGGCGGGGCGGGCCTGGAGCTCGGCGCGGGATCCAGCGGCGCAAGGACACCCGTGCCCTCGTCGTAGAGGTACGCCGCTCGGGAAGGCTCGACGGCACGAAGCCGTGCGTTCTCCGCGCCGCGGTCGTACACGATCCAGGTGAGTTGCCGGGAAATGTCCGGGCCGTTGCGGATCAGGGACAGCGCCGGATTGTGGCCCTCGGCGTACCGCACGAACACGATCGCCGGCTGCTCGGGGAGCGTCTCGAGGCGCTCCTCGAGGAGACGAAACGGCGCCTCCTGCGAGCGCTTGATCGACCGCTCGGTGGTCATCCCGCGCGCGATCAGGATCGCGAACCCGAGCAGCGAGAGTACGAGGCCGAACGCACCGAACCGCCTGGGAAGACCCGCCAGGACCGCGGCGAGCCCGACTCCCGCGGCGAGCGTGAGCGGCACGAGCGCCTCGAAGTAGTAGACCGACCAATGCGCCAGGTGGGCGTAGGCGAGGTAGCCGACCAGGAGAAGAGCGCCAGCAGAGACGGCGAGCCAGCCTTCGCGCGGCAGGACGAAGAGCCCCGCGACCGCGATCGGAAGCAGCAGCACGATGCCCGCGCCGCAGCCGGCGCGCAGCCACTCCGTCACGCGATCGCGCAGGATTCCCGGAAGGCGTTCCCACACGTGAAGGCGATGGACGCTGGCGAACGTGCTCGACAGGCGCCGAAGGTCTTCGGGGAGCGCGCGGGTCGGCGCGTCCGCGCGAAGGCCCAGGCCCGGCACGTCGAACGGCAGGTACTGTCGCGTGTAGAGCTCGACCGGACTCGTCCGCGCGTCTCCTGTCGTCCGGGCGTTCCAGAGCGGCAGAAGGATCAAGGAAGGAAGGATCCCCGCGAACGCCGCGATGCCGATCGCGAGCCAGGCGCGCCGGCGCACGGCGTCGCGAAGCACGACGATTGCAAACGGGATCACGAGCAGCAGCATCGTCAGAGGCCGCGTGATCGCCCCGAATCCAGCGGCCGCCCCGGCGAGGACGAGCCACGCCGTGCGGCCTCTCTCCCGCCAGCGCGAGACCCCGGTCCACACGAGGAGGAAGAGGAGCCCCGTCGTGACCTCCGAGAAAAAGGAGCTGCGATAGCGCAGGCCCAGCGGTGAGGCAACCCAGACGGTCCACGTCAGAATCCCCGCGATCGGGCCCGCAAGGCGGCGCGTCCGCGCATAGAGCAGCGCGCCCGTCATGCCGGCGAGCAGGACCGGGACCGCCGCCGGCAGGTCCGCGGCGGCGCCTGGGGCGAGCGCGAGCGAATGGCCCGGCGGATACTTCGCCGCGCGTCGCGGCTCGACCAGGACGTGCGCCTGTTCGAAGAACTCGGCACGAGGCGGCGGCGGGTCCGCCCAGCGTCCCGCCGCGAAGATGCGGGCTTGCAGAACGTAGGCCGCCTC
>DATBIJ010000164.1:0-9928 GCA_036557025.1 Thermoanaerobaculia bacterium
CGGGGGCGCACGACGGCAACGATCTGGCGCTCTTCCCGTCGTACCGCTTCCTGTCGGAGGTCGCGCAGCGCCTGCCCGCAACGCGCGCCCGTGTCCTGATCCAGCGCCCCGAGCTCCCCGAGTTCGAGCGGGTGCAGATTCTCGAGGCCCTCTCGGCGCCGCCGCCGGGGGGCGTGCTGCTGCTCGCGGTCTCGGGGGGCATGTACGCCGAGGGCGTCGACTACCCCGGCGAGCTGCTCTCGGGAGTCTTCGTGGTCTCGCCGGCGCTGCCGCAGGTTTCCTTCGAGCGCGAGCTGCTGCGCCGCTACTTCGACGAGCAGGACGAGGCGGGGTTCGACTACGCCTACCTGCAGCCGGGCATGACCCGCGTCGTGCAGGCGGCGGGGCGGCTGATCCGCAGCGAGACCGATCGGGGGGTCATCGCGCTGATCTGCCGGCGCTTCGTCGAGGAGCCTTACGCCTCGAGGCTGCCGAGGGACTGGTACGACGAAACCCCGCTCGAGCTCGTGACCCACCGCCCCGCGGAGGAGATCCGGGAGTTCTTCGAGCGCTACAAGCCGCTGCGGACCGACGGGCGATGAGCCGCAAGCCCAGGCTGACCGTCGACGCCTGGATCCGGGACTCCCGCGGGCGGCTGCTCCTCGTGCGCCGCGGCCGCCCTCCGTTTCGCGGGGCCTGGGCGCTGCCGGGCGGGTTCTGCGAATGGGGCGAGACAACGGAGCGCTGCTGCGCGCGCGAAGCCAAAGAGGAGACGGGCCTCGCGGTCTCCGTGGGCCGGGTCATGGGCGTGTACTCGGAGCCGGGCCGCGATCCGCGCGGTCACACCATCACGGTGCTCTACCGGGCGACGAAGACGGGCGGGAAGCTCACCGGCGGGGACGACGCCGCCGAGGCCAGGTTCTTCTCGCCCGAGGAGATCCGACGGCTACGAATCGCCTTCGACCACGGCGCGATCATCGCGGAACATCTCGGCGCTCCTCGGAGTCGCCCTCGAAATCGCTCTCGGAGTCGCCCTCGGGCTTCGGGGCGGGCGAGGGGTCGGGGGCGTGGACGGCGCGCGAGGCGCGGCGCCGCTCGAGGATGAGCAGCTCCCGCGCCGCGTCGAACTTCTTCTTGTGCTCCTCGATGAGCGAGACGGCCACGTCGATGCTGTTGGTCTGGTGAACGAGCTGCAGGTCCTCCGGGTTGACCAGCTGTCGCGACGCCATCTCCTTCGTCATCCAGTCGATCAGGCCGCGCCACATCTCCCCCATCAGCACGACCGGCCGCTCCGTCAGGAATCCCACCTGCATGAGCTGCCAGACCATCATCAGCTCCAGCGCCGTGCCGATGCCGCCCGGGAAGATCACGAATGCCTGGGACATGCGCACGAAGTGGTGCAGGCGCGAGAAGAACGTCCGGTGCGCGGTGACGCTGTCGAGGTAGGGGTTCGCCTTCTCGTAGGGGATCGCGATCGTCAGACCGAAGGAGCGCGTCCGCCGGCGCCCGTTGGTCGCCGAGCGCGCCGCGCCTTCGTTCGCGGCCTCCATCAGGCCCGGACCGCCTCCGGTCACGATGTCGCAGCCGACGCCGGTCAGCTTGGCGGCGAGCTCGCGCACGAGCAGGTAGGCGGGGTCTCCCGCCTTGACGCGCGCGCTGCCGAAGACCGCGACCCGGTAGAAGTGCAGCTCGGCGGGGTTGAGCTCCTCGAGCTCCTCGATGGTGTCCCAGAGCCGGACGATCGTGCGGTCGATGATCTTGCCCACGTCGGGCTCGCGGCGGATCTTTCTGGGATTCTTCATGACAGGACTTTTCTTCTCTGACGGCCGGGAGGACCGGTCGTCGTCTATTCGCCCGCGCGGAGCGTGACGGCGAAGGCCCGGGCGAAGAGGCCCTCCTCGGTCACGGCCCACACGGTGTATCGGCGAAAGGCGTTCTTGCCCGCCAGGTCGACCCAGGCGTAGCCGTAAGACTCCTGGGACTCCGACGTCGCGGGGAGGATCTCGGGCCCGCTGCGCAGGATCCGGCCGTCCGCGGCCACTTCTTCGCGGAACACCGCCCACCCGGCCAGGCCCCGGTGGGACGCCGTCGACCACGTCAGCCGCGTTCCCTCGCCGCCCGCGGCGCCCGCCTGGACCGAAAGGCCGGCGAAGGGATAGCCGTCGGCGGGCTCCACGGTCGCCGGCGCGGGCAGGTCCGCGGTGGCGGAGCCTCCCGCGACGACCCAGTCCACCCGGGAGACGCCCGCGAGCGCAATCGCGTGCGACTCGCCGGGCGCGAAGAAGACGACGTCGGCGGGAAGCTGCGCATCGCGGTAGCGCACGACGGCGGCGCCCGGACCCGCATCGTCGGGCCAGCTCACACGCAGGGCTCCGGAGTCCTGCGGAACGAACGTGCGGTGCCGGATCGCGAACGGCGCGGTCGGCCGCGCGTCCAGGGCCCCCGCGATCAAGTCGTCCATCGACATCCGCGACGGACCCGCCTCGGGCTCCCCAACCGTGTAGAGGCGCGCCGCGAATCGCACCATCAGGGCCGAGGGCGTCTCGCCGGTGACGACCTCGAGGGTCTCGGCGATGGCGTCGTGCGCGTCCTGCCCGCGTGCGGCCGCCTGTTCGAAGGACTCGCGCAGAGCGCCGATCCCGGCGGCCCGCACGAACTCCTCGACGTAGAGGCGACCGAGGGAGCGGCGATGGCGGAGCACGTCGATCTCGGGAGCAGAGGCCGCGATGCGAACGGCTTCGATCTCCTCCGGGCTGGGGTGGCCGGCCAGAAGCGATGCGGCGGCCTCGGCGAGGCCGTTGCGGTCCGGGGCGCGGTAGGCGGAGATCACGGCCAGCGCATAGAGGCGCGCGACCTCGGCGATCGCTTCCTCGTCGTCGAGCGCGCTGGCGTCGAGGTGCAGGGCCGCTCCGATCAGCTTGTCGCGGTCGAATCCGCTGCGAACGAGCTCCCGCACGCCGCCCGAGGCATGCCGGGCGACGTAGACCTTCAGCGGCGCGTCGGCGGAGACCGGCCAGCGCCAGGCCTGACGGCCATGGAGCTCCTCGGTGAGCGCCCGCAGGCGGAGAGAGAGCGCGTCGGAGAACGCGGAATCGGACGCCTCGTCGAACAGCAGGACCCGCTCGCCCAGCAACGGCACGGCGGCGCCGAACTGCCGGTAGGGGCTCTTCTCCCAGGCCATCGGATCGAGCGGTTGGACCGAGACGCCGCCCTCCTGGGCGATCAGGTCACCGGCCAGCGGCCCGATCGCGGCGAGGAAAGCCCCGGCAATCAGGCACTTACACCGTCGGTCAGCTCTTCGGCGGGACAGCATGGTTCTCTTCAGAATAGACGTCGAGCTGTGAAGCGTCAACCGTCTTACGTTTGTTCCCGGCGGATTGCGGAGGCTAGACGGATTTTCTTCAGCTCTCGACGGCGGTCCCCGCGGGCGCGACCGATCCACTCGGCCGGGTCTTGCGGGCCAGATCGGCGACCACGACGGTGATGTTGTCGACTCCGCCCCGCTCGTTGGCCATCTCGACCAGCCGCTCGCAGAGCGCCTGCGCACCGGGCGTGTCGCCGGCCGCTTCCAGGATCTCTTCGTCGGAAAGCATGGTCGTCAGGCCGTCGGAGCAGAACAGGAACCGGTCTCCGGGGTGAAAGGAGAGCTCGCGAAGGTCCGGCATAACCGCCGGCCCTCCGCCGAGCGCGCGCGTGACGACGTTCTTGAGCGGATGGGTCTTGGCTTCTTCCTCGGTCAGGATGCCGGCCGTGACCTGCTCGTGGACCCAGGAGTGGTCGTCGGTCAGCCGGGAGATCTCACCGGCCCGGACCAGGTAGGCGCGGGAGTCCCCGACGTGGGCGAGCGAGAGGATCTTCTCGTTGAGCAGGGCCGCGACGACCGTCGTGCCCATGCCCTTGAGCCACGGCTGCGCCGCGACGGCGGCCATGACCCGCTCGTTCGCTTTCTCGATCGCGACCGCGAGCCGGTTGCTGTTGAAGTGAAGGGTGTGGTTGTACTTGAAGGGCCAGGTCGCCTCTTCCTTCTGGCGCGTCGCGGCGATGAACTCGCCGATGGTCTCCACCGTGATGCGGGAGGCGACCTCGCCCGCGGCATGGCCACCCATGCCGTCCGCCACGATGAAGAGGCCCTCCTCCACGTCCAGCGCGTAGGCGTCCTCGTTGTGCTTGCGCTTGCGACCGACGTCGGTGATGCCGAACGCTTCGAGGCCGTTCATCGATCGCCCTTCGTGCTCTTGATCTCTTCGAGGGCCTTGCGGGCATCTCGGGCGTTGGGATCCCAGCGCAGGACCTCCTGGTACAGCCGCTCGGCCTTGGTCAGCAGCCCGGCCTGGCGGTGGATCATGGCCGCATCCTTGAGCAGCCGCACGTTCTGCGGCTCGACCGCCAGCGCGGCCTCCAGGGCCTTGATCGCCTGCCGGTAGTCGCCGGCGCGTGCCGCGGCGAGACCCAGGTAGTGCTGGCCCCGGGCGTCTCGGGGATTGCGGTGGACGGCGAGCTGGAAATTGCCGGCCGCCTCCTCCCACTTCTGCTCCTTGTAGGCGGCGATTCCCTGGGTGAGGTAGCTCTGCACGACCGCATCGGCGTCACCCCCGATCACGCCGGCGGAGATCAGGTTGCGCTCGAAGTCGTAGGCCTGCTTCTTGTCGGGGGAGGTCAGCACGTTGACCGCCTCCGTGAGGTCCTGAAAGCGGCGCTCCGCCTCCGCCTTCTGGTCCCGCGGAACGAGGTCCGGATGGACCTCACGGGCCAGAGCCCGGAAGCGCTCCCGGATCTCTGCGGGCGTGGCGTTCTTGGTCACGCCGAGCAAGGTGTAGTAGTCGACGTCTCGATTCACCGATTGCGGGCTTTCTTCAGGCGATGGGGCTCAAACCCATAGATAATGAAGGAAATGCGACCCGGCGGCAAGCCCGGGCGCGCCGCGGGCGATTCGCCTCCCTCGCTCACCGGCGCTTGGTCTCGAGCAGCTTTCGCGCCATGAGGCGAACCCCCTCCGGCAGGTTGGGGTCCCTCGTGACACCGCGGAGATCCCGAGGCGAAATCAACTTGACCAGCGGCAGGGTGATGTCCAGGGGGACGGCGGGGTTCTTCACCAGCGCGCTCTGGACGGCGAGCTTGCGCATCCACTCGCGGTTGCGAGAGATCCTGCGGAACAGCTCGTGATCGAGCTGGCGCATCATGCAGAAGCTTTCGACCTCGTTCACGGTGAGTCCGCGCGACTTCAGGACCGCGAGGCCCACGAGCTTGTTGGAATCCCCGATCAGGATCCGCCTCTCCTCCTTGCCGCCGCTGTAGGCCAGCATCACCTTCTCGGCAACGGTCATGATCTGGATGCGCCGGAAGACGGCCTGCGCGCGCGCATCGGGGTCGAGGCCCTCCTCTTCCGGCGTGGGCTCCACGGCGGGAGCGCCGGTCGGGCCCGCAAGATGCGCGGCTTCCTTGACGCGCTCGGCCTCCGCCTCGAGCTCTGCCCGCTCGACGGCGTCGCGCTCCGCCGTTTCCTTTCGTCGCTGCTCCTTCTCGAAGAACTCCTCGCGCAGCTCGAGCAGGCGGCGGCGAACGTCCGGCGAGAGCTGCGGATTCTCGAACAGGGCGTCGATGAGCGACGGCGTGCGCAGCAGGCGAACCTGGTTGACGACCATCGCCTCCTGGGCGGTGCCGGTGACCGTGCGCGCGAGACGCGCCAGCGTGATGTCGTCGGCGTTGCGATGGCGGATGATGATCTCGAGAACGACGGCGTCGTCGGTGCCCTTGGCGATGGTGTCCAGCTCCACGCCCGTGGGGCTTCCTTGTGCCAGGAACTCGGCGAGGTCCTCCGGCGGCGTTTCCCGAAGCGTCTTGTCGGCGGTCCCCGCGATCAGCGGATCGGGGTCGGTGGTGACCGCCAGCAGTCCGCGCATCTGGTCCTCGCGGTCCAGCGGCAGGACGCCGCGCGCCGCGAAGAGCTTCAGGTCGGGCGGCGCGGTGCCCGAGCGAAGCAGGGCAATGAGGCTTTGAGGATCTTCTGGGGCTGTCACGCCGGGGAAAAAGGAGCGGCCGTCAGCCCCGCGCCGGCGAGGCCGGCAGGGGGAAGTCGCGAAGTACTCCTCCGACCGGACCCAGCTTCTCCAGCGCGCGCCCGTCGACGGTCACGCGGACGCCGCCCGCGTTGCCCAGCGTCAACCGGAAGCCGCGCTTGGACTCGAAGGCGCGCCGCTCGCCGCGGCGCAGAAGTCCCGAGAACACCGTTTCGCCGTCGGCCTCGATCTCCGTCCAGGAGTCGCTGTCGCACTCGAGCAGGAGCACGACGCGCTCGACCGGCGCGGCGGTGGACGGAGGCGGCTCCGTCCGGATCGGCGGCGCCGGCTCGTTGGAGACGGTCACGTTGCGGAACGAGACCGGCTCGACCGCGGCGGTCACGCGCCGGACCTCCGCGCGCGGCCGGCGCTGCGGTCTCGCGATCAGACCCGACAGCAGAAGGATCGCGCTCACGCACACGACGATCGACCCGGCGGTCTTGCGTCCCCGCCAGAAACGGGAGCGCGGTCGCGGGCGCTTCACCGCACCCGGAGCCTCCGTATCCGACTTCATCGCCGCCAGGTCGGCGAGGTAGGCGTTGACCTTTTCCTCGGCATCGATGCCGAGATGGTTCGCATAGGCCCGAATGAATCCCCGCGTGAAGGCGGGCGCGGGCAGACGAGTGACGTCGGAATGCTCGAGGGCGCCCAACAGGCGCACGGAAATCTTGGTCGCGATCGAGATCTCCTCGAGGGAGATGTCCCGAACGACCCTTTCACGGCGAAGCTCTTCGCCGAACGTCAGGCCCGAGAAAGCGGTCATCCTGTGCGGTTTCCAGATGCTAGACCCCGAAGACCCGCCGCGCAAGAATTCTTTCCGCACAGGCCTTCAAGATCTCCGCCGCCTGCGGCGACTCCAGGATCCCGTCCAGATCCGCCCGGCTCGCCCGCGGTAAGAGTCCCAGGGCGACCGGGACGGGAAGGGTCGGATTGCGCAGCAGCGCGCTGCGGACCCCCTGCCGGAGGCTCCAGCGAGGATGCGCCGCGATCAACGCGAGGCTCGACTCGGTCGCTCCGCCATGGATCGATGCCTGGATCACATCGGCCTCGGTGAGGAATCGGTTCTCCAGCAGGGCCTCGAGGACTCGCGGCTCCGAGTCCAGGCGCAGGGCGATCAAAGTCCCTCGGCCCACGCACTTGGCCAGGTCCACTCTCTCGGATAGGGCCATCTCGGGGAGCCGCCGCAGCAGGTCTCTATCCGCCGCCCGCCGCACTTCCGGGTGGACCCGGCTGTCCGCCGAGAGCGCGGCCAGGTCACGCCAGAACAGCGTTTCGACCAGGGAAAGGGCTTCCCGGCGCGGGGTGCGGGGGTGTGCCGCCAGCGCGAGCCGGACGGCGTGGTAGCGGCGGGCGGCCCGGTCCTGAAGGAGTGCCTCCACCTCCTCGCCGCTCAGATCCCGGCGCCTGAGGAGCTTGAGCCACTGGCCTTCGTTGGGCATCGCGGTCCGGTCCGTTATTTTGCTCCCCGGCGGCAGGCGGCGACCAGACGCGCCGCCAGGCTGCCCAACGCCCGCACCCGGCCGCTCCCGGCTTCCGCCGCCGCGGCGACAAGGGCCGATCCCACGACGACGCCGTCTGCCAGGCGGGCCGCCGCCGCCGCCGATTCGGGCGTCGCGATGCCGAACCCCACCGCGATCGGCAATGCGCCGGCGGCATGGCGGGCTCGGGCGACGGTCTTCTCCAGGTCTTCCGGAAGGCGCGCGCGCTGGCCGGTCGTCCCGCTTCGCGAAACGACGTACAGAAAGCCTCGCGAGAGCCGGGCGGCGCGGCGCATCCTCTGTGCCGGGGAGGTCGGCGAGACCAGGAAGATCTGGTCCAGTCCCTCGCGCCGGAAGGCCTCGGCGGGCTCGCCGGCCTCCTCCGGGGGCAGATCCGTGATCAGGACTCCGTCGAAGCCGGCTTCGCGAGCCTCGCGCGCAACGCGGTCCAGCCCTCGGGCGAGGAGGGGATTCAGGTAGGAGAAGAGCACCAGTCCCAGGCGCGTTCGGGCCCGGATCCGCCGCGCGATGCCGAAGACCTCTTCCAGCCCGACCCCCGCGGCCAGGGCGCGCTCCGCCGCCCTCTGGAGGACGGGGCCGTCGGCAATGGGATCCGAGAAAGCCACGCCGAGCTCCAACACGTCGGCGCCGGCGCGATCCAGCGCGAGCGCCATCTCCTCGGTCTCGGAAACGCCCGGATCTCCGGCCGTCAGGTAGGCGACGAAGGCGGCGCGGTTCTCGCCCCTGGCGCGGGCGAAGGCCTCCGCGACGCGGGCGGGGGTCGGGGGAAGGGGGGAGGCGGACGAAGACGACTTTTTCGACATCTCCCCTACCCCCTCACCCCTCCCCCCTCCCGAATTCTCCGGTGCTCCGCCAGGTCCTTGTCGCCCCGGCCCGACAGATTCACCAGGATCCATGAGCGTCTGGGCATCTCGCGCGCCAGCCGCAGGGCGAAGGCGAGCGCGTGGGCGCTCTCGAGCGCCGGGAGGATCCCCTCGGTCCGGGCGCACGCCTCGAAGGCCTCGAGCGCCTCCTCGTCGGAAACCTTCGTGTAGCGGACGCGGCCGGTCTCCGCCAGGTGCGCGTGCTCGGGGCCGACCGCCGGGTAGTCCAGGCCCGCGGAGACCGAATGCGTGGGAAGGACCTGGCCCGCCGCGTCCTGCAGCAGGCGCGTGAAGGTCCCATGGAGGACGCCCGGTTGCCCGCCGGCGAAGCGGGCGGAGTGGTCTCCGGGAGCCTTTCCGCGCCCGCCCGCCTCCACGCCCCAGAGGCCGGCGCGGGTCTTCAGGAATGCCGCGAAGATCCCGATCGCGTTGGAGCCGCCGCCGACACACGCGACGATCTCGCGCGGAACGCCGCCGAACATCTTCGCGAACTGCGCCCGCGCCTCCCGGCCGATGACCTCCTGGAAGAACCGCACCATCGCCGGATAGGGATGCGGGCCCAGCGCGGATCCCAGAACGTAGTGGGTCGTCGCGACGTTCTCGGTCCAGTCGCGCATCGCCTCGTTGATGGAATCCTTGAGCGTCCGCGATCCCGCGGCCACCGGGAACACCTCCGCGCCGAAGAGGCGCATGCGGTCGACGTTGGGTGCCTGCCGCTCCATGTCCGCGGTTCCCATGTAGACCCGGCAGGCGAGGCCCAGGCGCGCGGCGGCGGCGGCGGTCGCGACTCCGTGCTGGCCCGCGCCGGTCTCGGCGATCACCCGCGACTTGCCCATCCGCCGCGCGAGCAGGACCTGCCCGAGGGCGTTGTTGAGCTTGTGGGCGCCGGTGTGCAGGAGGTCCTCGCGCTTGAGCGCGATGCGCGCGCCGCCCGCCAGCGCGGCGAACCGGGGCGCCTCGCAGAGCGGCGTCGGACGCCCGGCGTACGTCGCGAGCAGGCAATCCAGCTCGCGGCGGAACGACGCCTCGCGGCGAAGACGCTCGAAGGCCCGCTCCAGCTCGACGAGCGGGGCCATCAAGGTCTCGGGCGCATAGCGGCCGCCCCAGCGGCCGTAGCGGCCGGGAACGGCGCGCTTAGACCGCGTGGCGCGCGGCATGCTCGTCCGCCTCCCGGACCGCCTCGAAGAACCGCCGCAGACGATCCGGATCCTTGCGCCCCGGCTCGAACTCGACGCCCGAGGCGACGTCGACCCCGTCGGGCCGTACCATCGCGATCGCGGCGCCGACGTTCTCGGGCGTCAGCCCGCCCGCCAGGAACACCGGCGGGCCGGGGCGGCGCGAGGCGACCTGCCGCCAGTCGAAGGGAGCGCCGGTCCCGCCCGGCGCGGCGCCGCCCGCCGTGTCGAAGAGCACCGCGCGGCAGAACGGGGCGACGCCCTCGGGCAGCTCCGCCGGGCCTCCGTGGCCGACGTGGACGACCGCGAGGAGCGGCCGCGGCAGCCGCTGCGCCTCCGCGCGCGAGACCGGTCGG
>DATBIJ010000165.1:0-8844 GCA_036557025.1 Thermoanaerobaculia bacterium
ACCGCTTCCCCGCGTTCCGGAGGCGACTGCGTTGGTTCCTCGATCACCGTCCGGACTTCGCGCAGAACGTCACGACGGTTCCCACAGAGCGAGGACCTCGCCGGCTCCTGTCCCTGGTCAACGCCGATCGGCTGCCGAAGATCCTCTCGTACCTTCTCGACGAGGCGGAGTTCCTCTCGGAGCACGGCGTGCGCTCGCTCTCGCGATACCACGCGGAGCACCCCTACGAGCTCGCGGTCGGCAACGAGCGCTACCGTGTCGAGTACGAGCCGGCCGAGTCGCGTACCGGGACCTTCGGCGGCAACTCCAACTGGAGGGGCCCGATCTGGTTCCCCGTGAACTTCCTGATCATCGAGTCGCTGCAGAAGTTCCACCACTTCCTCGGAGACAACTACCGCGTCGAGTTTCCGAAGGGCTCGGGGGAGCTGCGCAACCTCTGGGAGATCTCGGCGTCGCTGTCGCGGCGGCTCTCGCGCATCTTCCTGCGCGACGAGAAGGGCCGCCGGCCGGTGTTCGGATCCCGCGAAAAGCTCCAGACGGACCCGCACTTTCGGGACTACGTCCAGTTTTTCGAGTACTTCCACGGGGAGACGGGGGAGGGCCTGGGCGCCTCGCACCAGACCGGCTGGACGGGGCTGGTCGCGAAGCTGCTGGAGCAGAGCGGAGAGCGGCGGTGAGCAAGACCCGTCTCGAGGCGTTTTCCGACGGCGTGATCGCGATCATCATCACGATCATGGTGCTGGAGTTGCGCCCGCCCCACGACGGCGACGTCTCCGCCCTTCGAGAGCTGATCCCGCACTTCGCCGGCTACGTCATGAGCTTCGTCTTCGTCGGGATCTACTGGAGCAACCACCACCACATGTTCCACGCGGTCGAGCACGTGGGCGGCAGCGTGCTCTGGGCGAACATGCATCTGCTCTTCTGGCTGTCGTTGACCCCCTTCGTGACCGCCTGGATGGGGGAGACGCACTTCGCTTCCTGGCCGGTGGCCGCGTACGGGATCGTGCTGCTGATGGACGCGTTCGCCTACATGATCCTCGAGAAGACGCTGTTGTCCCTGCACGGCACCTCCTCCGCGCTCGCGAAGGCGTTCGGCCGGCGCGTCAAGGAGTGGATCTCGATGGTCGCCTACCTCGCCGCGATCCCCATCGCGTTCGTCGAGCCCCGGATCTCGGGCCTCCTGTACGTCGTGATCGCGCTGACGTGGATCGTCCCCGATCGGAGGATTGAGAAAGTCGTCGCTCCCGGCGCGTCCTAGCTCCCAGGGGGTTCTGCCATCGGCACGACGCGCGAGTGGAGACTCGATCGGGACGCGGCCGCCTTCTACGATGGCCGCTTCGTACCGGCGATCTTCGCCGAGATCGCGGAAATCGTGGCCGGCGCGGCGGCCTTGCGGAGGGGCGAGCGGGTTCTGGACGTGGCCTGCGGCACCGGAGCGCTGGCCCGCGCCGCGGCGGCGCGCGTCGGGGAGGGCGCCGTCACGGGGCTGGACGCCAACCCGAGCATGCTCGAGGTGGCGCGGGAGCGGCGGCCGGGCATCACCTGGACGCCGGGGGACGCGGCGACGCTGCCCTTTCCGGACGCGTCCTTCGACGCCGTGCTCTCTCAGGCGGCGCTGATGTTCTTCCCGGACAAGCCGGCGTGCCTGCGCGAGATGCGCCGGGTCGCGAAGCCCGGCGGGCGGATCGCCGTGCACGTCTTCGGCCACAGCGCCGGGTATGCGCTCGTCGCGGAGATCCTCGGCGAGGTCGCGGGACCGGAAGAGGAGGCGATCATGCGCTCGCCCTTCGTCCTCGCCGACGTCGCGGGGCTCGAGGATTTGTTCACGGAAGCGGGGATGCCGTCGGCTCGGGTCGAGACGCACTCGGGCACGGCGCGTTTCGCGTCGCTCGAAGACCTGGTCGAGACCGAGATCGAGGGCTGGCTGCTCGCCGGACGGGTCGACACCACCCGCTTCCTCGAGGCGGCGCGCCGCCGGATGACGGGGTTCGAAACGCCGGAAGGCGTGCGGATCCCGCTCGAGCACCACGTCGTGATCGCCACCCGATAGACTCCGGGCCATGGGAAACAAGGCTCCGGGAATCGCCTTTCTCGCGATCGGCGTCGCGTTCCTCGCGCTCGGCGCGTCGGGCCGCACGGCGTTCCTCGCCATCGGGGCGGCCTTCCTGGCGATCGGGATCGTCACCTCCGTGCGGGCACGCCGGGGCGCTCCCTAGCATCGTCCCCGCCGGCGCCGTCGGAGGAAAAAGAAGCCGTTGACTTCGTCGAACATATAAGTAGAGACTTATATGTTAGAGATGCCGATGCCGAGCCCGTCCATCGCCGCCCTCGGAGACCCGACCCGCCGCCGGCTGATCGAGCGGCTGCGGCGGCGGGAGCACGCGGTCGGGGAGCTGGCGCGACACCTCCGCGTCAGCCAGCCCGCCGTGTCCCAGCACCTCGCGGTGCTGCGCCGCGCGCGGCTCGTGCGCCCCAGGGCCGTCGGGAGGCGCCGGCTCTATCGCCTGGACCCCGCGGGGATCGCGGCCCTGCGGCACTACGTCGCTGGCATGTGGGACGACGCCCTGGCGGCGTATGCCCGATCGTTCGAGGAGGATCCGTCATGACCCAGCCCGGAACCCCGGAAGCGTTTCCGCCCGTCCGCAAGAGCGTCACGGTGAAGGCCGGACAGGAGACGGCGTTCTACCGCTTCACCCGCGAGATCGGGACCTGGTGGCCCCTGGCGTCGCATTCCATCGGCGGCAAAGACGCCGAAGGCGTCGCGATCGAGGAGAAGGTCGGTGGAAGGATCCTCGAGCGCATCCGCGGGGGCCGCGAGTGCGTCTGGGGAACGGTCACGGCCTGGGAGCCGCCGCGGCGCGTCGCCTTCACGTGGCACCCGGGACACGATCCCGCGCAGGCTCAGGACGTCGAGGTGCGATTCACGGCCGCCGGCCTCGCAACCCGAGTCGATCTCGAGCATGTCGGCTTCGAGCGGCTCGGCGCGCAGGCGAGGATGGCGCGGCGGGCCTACCCGATGGGGTGGGCCTATGTGCTCGGCCGCTACGCCAGGCGGCGTGACCTCGGCATGATGCTGCTGTCCGGCCTGACCGCGGTGCTCATGGCGATCCAGCGGCTCAGGGGAAAGAGCGACGCGCCGACGGAGAAGACGGCGTAGCGATTCCGCGGATGGGCTCGAGCCATCTCGGATCAAAGGCCGGGATCGCCCTCGAGGACTTGCGGCGCAGCGAAGGCCGCTCGCCCGGTTTCCCCTGACACCAATTCTCCCTCAGATCTCCTCGAGCGACCGCACGATGCGATGTCGTGACGGAATCGGCTCCGCGGTGCCGGGGCGCACGCAGAGCGCGACATCCATTCCGGCTTGCTTCGCGGCGTCGAGCTCTTCCACGACGTCCGACACGAAGAGAACCTGCCGCGGCTCGAGACCAAGCTCCGAGGCGATCCGAGCGTAGCTCGCTGCCTCTTTCTTTCCACCCGTCGTGGTGTCGAACCAGGCGGAGAGGAAGGGCCGAAGATCGCCGGCGTTTGTGTGCGCGAAGAGAAGGCGCTGCGCGAGCACGCTGCCCGACGAAAAGATCGAGACCTCGATGCCCGCGTCGCGGAACCTCGCCAGGGCCGGCACGACGTCCGCGTAGACCTCGCTGACGAGCGCGCCGGACTCGTAGCCGTCGCGCCAGATCCTGCCCTGGAGCGCCTTCAGCGCCGTCGACTTCCGATCCCTGTCCATCAGCCAGAGGAAATAGGAGAGCGGATTACTCGACGTGGCCGGCGGCGCCTCCTCGGGGCGCTCCGCCGCGCGCTCCTTGGCGAGCAGCGCGAGATCCGCCTCGACCTCCGGCTCGTGCCGGTGCGCCGAAAGAAAGGCCGCCGCGTTCGTCCGGGCAAACGGAAATAGAACGTCCTTCACGAACGCGATGGGCGTCGTCGTCCCCTCGATGTCGAGGAGGATCGCGCGTATGGACGCCGACGTCACCCGCCGTCGCCGGCGATCCCGTGGGGCCGCGGCGGTCCGAGACAGATCGGCTGATAGCCGCTCTCGGCGCCGCTCTCCGTGTACCGCGGAACCCAGCCGGCGGGATCGCGGAAGAGCCGGATCGCCCGAATCGTCCGCGTGTCGCACAGGTCGAACCAGTGCCGCGTCCCGGCCGGTACTCGGATCAAGTCTCCGGCCTCGACCTCGATGGCGACGATCGGCCCATCCTTCGGGTGGATGTGGAAGATCCCTTTCCCCGCGACGATCAGACGGACTTCGTCCTCGTCGTGCCAGTGCTCGCGTGAAAACTTGGCGAGCATCGCCTCGAGCCCGGGCGTCGCGGGCGTCACGTCGATGACGTCCGCCGTGACGTAGCCGCCGCGCGCCTTCAACTTCGCGAGCTCACCCTCGTACGATTCGAGGACGCGCGCGGCCGGCGCCGTCGCGATCTCGGCCGGGACGTCGACGCGCTCATAGTCGATCCCCAGTCCGGCGAGCTCGCGGGCAATCCGGGCGGGATCGCCGAACGCGCGCCCATCGTCGGCAACTCGGACGGTGGCCATAATCAATCCCTCAGCGTCTTGGTCGCACGCGACCGTCCGAGGACCTCGAACAGGAATTCGAGGATCTCCACGTGCCGCACGGCCTCGGAGAGGTCGCTACCCCACGTGTAGAGCCCGTGGCGGCGGATGAGGAACGCATGCGCCTCGTGTCTTTGCGCGAGCATCGCTTCGACCTCCCGGGCCAGCTTCGGAATGTCCTGCGTATTCTCCACGATCGGCACCCGCTCCTCGTGCTCGTGCGTTCGGACGCCCGCGAGACCCTTCAGCATTTCATAGCCGCGGATCGAGATCTCTCCGCTTTCGGCCGCGTCCGCCTCCGTCAGCACCGTATTCCAAACCGAGTGGGTGTGAAGCACGGCCCCGGCGCCCCGAGCCTTGACGACCGCGATGTGAAGATGGGCCTCTGCGGACGGACGTCCATCTCCCTTGGCCTTGGGGCTGATGAGCTGCGCCCGTTCGTCCACCTCGACGATGTCTTTCTCGGCAAGGGAAGCCTTGTCGATGCCGGAGGCGGTGATCGCGAGGCGGAGCGGATCGTGGGCCAGGACCGCACTGAAGTTGCCGCTCGTCCCGAGCGCCCACCCGCGGCGCTCGAGCCGGAGTCCCGTTTCAACGAGCCGCGCTGCGACGGAAGCGCCCGGATTGGAAAGACTGTCCATCGATGCCGGCGAGTTTACGCCCGACGCGCTCCAGGGCGGGTCCGTCCGATTTGCTTGCTTGCCTGCCTGACCCCTGAGCCCATGGGTGTGCCGATGATTCGGAGGGGTGAGAGTCGATGCCGACGTGGGCGTAGATCATCTCTCGGGTGCGACACCCCGCGGCGCAAGGCGCGGCAGGATCAGGATCGTCAGGGCGAGCGCCAGATACGCCGCGGCGATGTGGAAGGCGATCGTGGAACCCGCCGTCACCCTCCAGGGAAGAAAGAGCGTGGCCTGGGGTGCCGCCGAGTGCAGCACGCCGAAGAGGCAGAGCACGGAGGCTGCCAGAAGATAGGCCGCGCTCGTTCGGAAGCGCTGGTCGATCAGAGCGGCCGCGGCGGCTCCCCACAGAAGCGCCGTCACGATGAAGCCGTTGCCCAGCAGCTGCAGGACGCGGACCGTCTCCGCCGTCTCCGTCGGAAGGGTGGAAAGCACACCCGCCGGCAAGAGCGGACTGATCTCGATCGCGAGCAGGAAGGCGAGAGAGGGCAGCACGGCCAGGGCGACGGCCGGCGCGTGCCGAGCCGGCGTGGCGGTGAAAGCTTGCGAAAGGACTTCGATCCCGATGTAGAGAAGGATCGGCGCTACCGCGGCCGCAGGGATCCAATCGATCAGGAAGGGAAGGTAGCCCAGCATCCCGCCCAGCCCCACGAAGAGGCCTGTCGCGACGACGTAGCCGACGCCCGCGCCCATCTTCTTGTACGCCGGATGTCCGATGTAGGGAGTGCTCTCGACGACACCGCCGCAGAGCCCGGCCGCGAGCGTGGCCAATCCCTCGGTCGCGACGATCGCGCGGGTGTCGTATTCATCGCCCGCGGCTGCCGCGCTCTCGGTGTTGTCCACTCCTCCCACCACCGTCGCCAGGGAGAAGGGAAGCGCGATCGGAAGGTAGCCCCACGCGAGCGACAGGCCGCCCGCGAAAGCCAGGCTCGGCCAAGGGAATGAGAGGCGCATTTCGCGCGCGGCTCCGACCGAGGCCGAGGACAGAGGGCTCCCGAACCCGAGAGCGCGAAGAAGGTAGAAGACCGCGACGCCGAAGAGCACGGAGACGAGCACGCCCGGCAGGTTTCCGGGAAGCCGGACGCGCCCCAGAAGCGTCACCAGGATCACGCCGAGAGCGACGAATCCGACGATCGGATCGGCGAAGACCTTAAGGAGAGGCAGAAGCCCGATCAGCGCCAGTCCGGCGCCGCCGATCGAGCCGAGCAGGGCGGCGCGGGGCACGGCCGCGCGCACGGCGTTGGCGAGAAAGGCGAGCCCGAGCTTGAAGAGGCCGACGAGCACGGTCACGGCCATCCCCATCTTCCAGGAGAGGATCGCGTCGCCGGTGGCCAGATAGGCGGGCCCGAGAACGGCGAAGGACATCCCGAAGACGCTCGGCGCGTTCAAGCCCAGGGGCATCGCCGTGACGTCCTCGCGCCCGGTCCTTCGCGCGAGCCTTCGAGCCATGGCGGCGTAGATGAGATCGCCCACGAGAACGCCCACGGCCGTGCCTGGCACCATCCTGTAGAGCACGATCTCCCGCGGGAAGTGAAAAGCCCCGATCAGGATCGCCGCGAGAATCACGAGGTTCGCGACGTTGTCGAACATCAACGCGAAGAAAGCGTTTCCATCCCCGACGCGAAACCAGCGGTGGGATTTCATGTCTCTCAGAAGAGTCTCGTAGCGGATTGGTTCGTCTCCCTTAGGGAGTCCGTGGGGTCAGGCGTGCGCACGAGAGCCTCCTTTCGAAGGAGAGATATCCAGCGCGAACCTACGGCCGGGCATCGACAGCGGTCAACTGCGGCCGGCGGCGGCGGTGCCGCCGACGGTCAGTTCGGGAAGTGCAGGCCCAGCGCGGCCGCGAGGAAGACCGCCATCTCCCCCCGCGTGACGGGCTGAGCGGGACAGAAGGCTCCCGGTCCGCAGCCGGCGGTGATCCCAGCCGCCGCGAGCGCCTCGACGAACCGGAAGAAG
Source organism: Thermoanaerobaculia bacterium (assembly GCA_036557025.1). GTDB lineage: Bacteria > Acidobacteriota > Thermoanaerobaculia > UBA5066 > Gp7-AA6 > DATBIJ01. The sequence continues at coordinate 7,191 of DATBIJ010000165.1, forward strand.
GGATGCCCGGTCGGCACGTCGTTGGGGAAGGTCGCGACGGCGGGTGACGGGCTGACGCGCAGGCGGTAGTAGAGCTTGACGGCGCTGAAGGTCGTGGCGGTCGACGGCCCGGTCGCGATCTCGAGGTAGACCGGCGCGTCCTGGTTGTCGACCACCAACGGGGTGGCCAGAGTCGTCATGAAGTTCCCGCAGCCCGGGGTTGCGGGTCCGCCGGTCAGGACCTCTCCGGCCCCGGTACAACCCACGCCCGGGAACGGGCAGTGGCCAAAGAAGAGTCTGACTTCGGAGACATTGTCGTTGTCGCACGCCCTCAGCTCGACTTGCTCGATCTGCGAGCCGTTCGGCAGCATCGGGGAAGCGCGCAGTCTTCCGTTGAACGATACGAGGTAGCGCTCAATGCCGATCCCCGAGACGTACTCATCCGCGCTGTTCCGAGGCGTGAAGTTCGACGAGGAAATGGTGAAGACCGTCAACGACGTGGTGCCGTAGGTCTCCGGCGAGTCGCCGGCGGCCGGAGTCGCGCGCCCCGCTCCGTTGGAGGCGCTCTCGTCGGCCGCAGCGAATCCGGCCGCGACCACGAACAGGATCGAAAAGACGAGGGTTCTGCGCATGGGGAACTCCTTTCGGGAAGCGCTCGAAGGGGAGCGTGGAGAAGCGACTGTCATCGATCACTTTTCGCGACGCCGGAGCATTGGAGGGAACGCGCGAGACGCGATCCCCCCTCATCGAGGAGTCTAAGCCCGTCCCGGCCCGCCGACTCAGTTCGGAAAGTGCAGGCCCAGCGCGGCCGCGAGGAAGACCGCCATCTCCCCCCGCGTGACGGGCTGAGCGGGACAGAAAGAGCCCGGTGCGCAGCCTGCGGTAATGCCAGCGGCCGCGAGTGCTTCGACGAACTGGAAAAAGGGATGCCCGGTCGGCACGTCGTTGGGAAAAGTCGCGACGGCGGGAGAGGGGCTGACCCTCAGGCGGTAGTAGATACGGACCGCGGAAAACGTCGTCATGCTCGTGCCACCCGGCGTGCGAACGTCGGCGTAGAGGGGCACCTGGTTGTCCACGACGTACAGCGCCGTATTGTTGAGAAAGGTGCTGCATCCGGGCGTCCCCGCGGCGTTGGTCTGGACGAAACCGACCAGGTCGCAGGAATCCATTTGCAGCGGGCAGGCCCAGAGGCGGAACTGCACGACGTTGGTCGGGTCGTTGTCGCAGGCGCGCAGCTCGACCTTCTCGATCTGTGCGCCGTTGGGGAGCGTGGGCGAGGCGGTCAGAATTCCAAACGTGATGTAGCAGTCCAATCCGCTCGTGGCGAAGCTCCACGTCGCGTTGCTGGGCCGACCGACGAAGCCCGCCGAGGAGATCGTCAGCGCCGTCAGCGAGCTGGTGCCGTAGCTTTCCGGGGTCTGCGCCGCGGTTGGTACGGCGATCAATGCCGCGGCGAACGCCGCGCTGAGTCCGATCGTCATGAGGGTACGCACGGGAGCCTCCTTTCGAGCGAGAGAGAACCTCGCTCGAACCCTACGGCCGGGGGTCGAGTGCGGTCAAATGGTGCGGCGGTGCCGCCGACGATCAGTTCGGGAAGTGCAGCCCCAGCGCGGCCGCCAGGAAGACCGCCATCTGTCCCCGCGTGACGGGCTGGTCGGGGCAGAACGCGCCCGGC
>DATBIJ010000166.1:0-1938 GCA_036557025.1 Thermoanaerobaculia bacterium
GGCCGGAGAGCATCTCGTAGAGCACCGCGCCAAAGGCCCAGATGTCCGCGCGCCGGTCGACGGATCGGCCGCGTGCCTGCTCGGGCGACATGTAGGCCGCGGTTCCGATGACGACGCCGGCCTGGGTCGCCGCGGCCGTCAGCGTCGGCGAGTGGGTGACCTCCGGAGACGACGCGTCGCCTGTCAACGCCTTGGCCAGGCCGAAATCCAGGACCTTGACCGTCCCCTCGGGCGTGATCTTGACGTTGGCCGGTTTCAAGTCGCGGTGGACGACGCCTCGAGCGTGCGCGGCTTCGAGCGCGAGCGCGATCTGGCGCGCGATCTCCAACGCCTCTTCGAGCGGAAAGGGGCCCTGCGCGATCCTGTCCGCGAGCGTCTCGCCTTCCACCAGCTCCAGCACGAGGGCGCGTCCCGTGCCTGCTTCCTCGAGGCCGTGGATATGCGCGATGTGCGGATGGTTGAGCGAGGCGAGCACCTGCGCCTCGCGCTGGAACCTGGCGAGCCGCTCCGGATCCTCGGCGAAGGCCTCGGGGAGGATCTTGATCGCCACGTCGCGGTTCAGACGCGTGTCCCGCGCCCGATACACCTCTCCCATCCCACCCGCGCCTAACGGCGAGAGGATCTCGTAGGGACCCAGACGGGAGCCCGTGGACAGTGACATCGACGCTTGGGGTGGAGTCTACAGGCGCGCGCTATCGAAGCCCGATGCGGCGAACCAGCTCGCGAAAGCGTGGGTCTTCGCGCAGTGGATCGAGCGCCGGCTCGACGTTCGCGAACGTGAGACCCCAGGCGCGCTCCTCGTTCTCCCATGCCGCTGGGCGCCCCGCGGCGCGGATCTTATCCGGGCGCCACCGGCAAGCCGAGTCGGCGAACCAGCTCGCGGAAGCGCGGCTCGTCGCGAAGGAGATCGAGCGCCGGCTCGACGTTTGCGAACGTGATGGTCCAGGCGCCCTCCTCGTAGGCCTTCTCCAGGAACCCCACAGCCTGCTCCTTCTCACCGAGCCCGATGTGGACGAGCGCGAAGTGGTAGGCGGAAACGTAGCTGTCGCGAGAGGACCGCTCCAGCTCAGCGAGCATCGCGCGGGCGGCGGCGGCGTCTCCCGACTTCGCCGAGACGTAACCCAGCGCCGCCACGACGCCGGGCGTCCGGCGCGGGTTGGCCGCGGCGTTCAACGCGCGGGTCGCCTCCTCGTAACGGCCGAGCTCCGCGAGACCCAGTCCCAGACGATGGTTCGCGATCGGCAGGTTCGGGTCGAGCTCCAGGGCCTTGCGCGCCTGGGCGATCTCCCCCTCGAAGTCGCGCGCCAAATGGTCCATCCAGGAGACCCCGGCCGTGATGATCGCGGCGACGGGATCGAGAACCTGCGCCTCTCGGGCCTCCCGCGCGGCGTCATCGTGCCGGCCCCTCGCCGCGAGGGACGCGGCATACCAGAAGTGCGCGGTCGCGTAGTTGGGGTTGAGCGCGAGCGCCCGGAGAAACTCACGCTCCGAAGCCTCCCAATCCCAGGAGTAGAAGCGCTCGTAGGCGAGCGTGGCGTGCGCCTCCGCGAGCCCTTCGTCGATCTGCAAGGCCCGGGTCGCCGCGGCGTTCGCCTTCGGCAGCGCCTCGCGAGGCGAGGAGATCCCGATTCCGTCCGCCGGGAGCAGGACGTAGCAGTCTCCGAGGCCGGCGTAGGCGAGCGCGAAGGAGGGGTCGATCTCGAGCGCGCGCTCGAAGTGTCGGATCGCGCGGTCGAATCCCTCCGGGGTTCGCTTGTACCAATGGAACCGGCCCTGCAGGTACTCGCGGTGGGCCTCGGGGTTCACCGCGGCAGGGGCGCGCAGGCGCGCTTCGGTCTCGGCGCTCAACCGGATGCGGATCGCCTCGGCGACCGCGCGCGCGATCTCGCGCTGGAGGCTCAGGATGTCCTTCGCGTGGCGCTCGTAGCTCTCGGCCCA
>DATBIJ010000167.1:0-7252 GCA_036557025.1 Thermoanaerobaculia bacterium
GTGAAGCCCGCCTCGCGCGTCTTGCGCGCGGCCTCGACGAGGTCCTGCGGCGTGTCGAACTCGGCCATGAGGCCGTGGAGGCGCGGCGCGGGACTGACGGTCGCGGTCATGGCCTCAGTCCTCCGCCTCGACCTTGGCCTCGGGCAGGATCGCCCGCATCTCGAAGATCGAGATCATCGGCAGCAGCCGGATGAAGAGGAACATCAGCGCGAGGAAGAGGCCGATCGAGCCGACATAGGTCGCCCAGTCGAAGACAGTCCCGTGGTACATGCCCCAGGAGGACGGCAGGAAGTCGCGGTGCAGACTGACCACGACGATGACGTAACGCTCGAGCCACATCCCGAGGTTCACGATCATCGCCATGACGAAGAGCATCGGGATCGAGCGCCGCACCCGGCGGAACCAGAGCATCTGCGGCGCGAGCACGTTGCAGAACATCAGCGCCCAGTACATGTGCTTGTAGGGGCCGCCGATCCGGTTCCAGATCATGTAGCGCTCGTAGGTGTTGCCGCTGTAGAAGGCCATGAAGGCCTCGACCATGTAGCCGTAGGCGACGATGAGGCCCGTCGCGAGCAGGATCTTCGCCATGTTGTCGAGGTGCTTCAGCGTGATGAAGTCCTCGAGGCCGTAGATCTTCCGCAGCGGGATCGCGAGTGTGAGCACCATCGCGAAGCCGGCGTAGATCGCACCGGCGACGAAGTAGGGGGGGAAGATCGTCGCGTGCCAGCCGGGCACGATGCCGGCCGCGAAGTCGAACGACACGACAGTGTGCACCGAGACGACGAGCGGCGTCGCGAGCCCCGCGAGCAGCAGCGAGGCTTGCTCGTAGCGGGCCCAGTGGCGCGCCGAACCGCGCCAGCCCATCGCGAGCATGCCGTAGAGGATTTTGGCCCAGAGCTTCTTGGCGCGGTCGCGCAGCGTCGCGAGGTCCGGGATCATCCCGACATACCAGAAGAGCGCGGAGACCGTCGCGTAGGTCGAGACGGCGAAGACATCCCAGATCAGCGGGCTCCGGAAGTTGGGCCACATCCCCATCGTGTTCGGATACGGGATGAGCCAGTAGTCGAGCCAGGGCCGGCCGGTGTGCAGCGCCGGGTACAGGCCGGCGCACGCGACCGCGAAGATCGTCATGGCCTCCGCGAAGCGGTTGATGGAGTTGCGCCAGGGCTGGCGCAGGAGCAGCAGGATCGCCGAGATCAGCGTGCCCGCGTGGCCGATGCCGATCCACCAGACGAAGTTGACGATCTCGAATCCCCATCCCACGGGCTGGTTGACGCCCCAGACCCCGATACCGCGGAAGAGGAGCCACGTGACGGCCGCGAGCAGCACCATCGTCAGCGAGAAGCCGACGAAAGCGCCGAAGAACCACACTTTCGGCGTGCGCCGCGAGAGCGCGATCGAGGCGAGCTTGTCGGTGACCGTCGTGAATGTGTAGCCGGGCGCCAGGATCACGCCGGACGGCGGAGCGGGCCGGGGGCCGGCATCCGGATGCGTGCCGTTGCTCACGACTTGCCCTCCGGTTCCGCGCCCGAAGCAGCGGAAAGCGCCGGGTTCGGGTTGGTGATCGAAGCCAGGTAGGTGGTCCGCGGCCTGGTGCCGAGCTCCGCGAGCAGGCCGTAGTGCGTTTTCCGGCTCCGCGCGTGCGAGACCGCGCTCTCGGGGTTGCCGACGTCGCCGAAGACGATCGCCTGCGCCGGGCAGGCCTGCTGGCAGGCGGTCACGATCTCGCCGTCGCGGATCGGGCGGTTCTCCCGCTCGGCGGCGATGCGCGCCCTGTTGATGCGCTGCACGCAGTAGCTGCACTTCTCCATGACGCCGCGGCTGCGCACCGTGACCTCGGGGTTCTTGACCATCTTCGCGAGCTCGGACTTGAAGTCCGAGTACAGGAAGAAGTTGAAGCGGCGCACCTTGTAGGGGCAGTTGTTCGAGCAGTAGCGCGTGCCCACGCACCGGTTGTAAACCATCTGGTTGAGGCCTTCGGCGCTGTGCACCGTCGCGTTGACGGGGCACACCGTCTCGCAGGGTGCGTTCTCGCAGTGCATGCAGGTGACCGGCTGGTGGACGGTCTCCGGGTTCTCGAGCCCGCCCGACCAGTAGCGGTCGATCCGGATCCATTGCATCGCGCGGCCGCGCGAGACCTCGTGTTTCCCGACGACAGGGATGTTGTTTTCCGCCTGGCAGGCCACCACACAGGAGTTGCAGCCGACGCACGCCGAAAGATCGATCGACATGCCCCAGGCGTAGCTGCCGGTCGGCAACTTCGGGTAAAGCGTGTCCTCCGGGCCCGGAGAATGCTCGCCCATCTTCTGAACCGCCCCGGGGTCGCGCGCCAGCGCTTCCGCCGTGACCGTGCGGACGATGTCGCGCCCCTCCATCGAGTGGTGGTGCTGGGTCGTCACCAGCGGGTAACGTCCGCCGGTCTTTCGCAGCTCGAGCCCCTCGCGCGACCAGAGGCCGTCTCCGGCGCGCAGCGCGTAGGCGTCGAACCCCCGGCCATCGGCGAGGCGGCCCCCGCGGGTCCGCCCGTACCCGAAGTGGAGCGTGACGCAGCCGTCGGCCTGGCCCGGCAGGACCCAGACCGGGGCCGCGACGCGCCGCCCCGAGAGAAGCAGGTCGACGAGGTCGTCGTTGGAGACGCCGAGCTTCTCGGCCGTCGCCGGCGACAGCAGGGCCGCGTTGTCCCAGGTCAGCTTCGTGAGGGGCTTGGGGAGCTCCTGCAGCCAGCCGTTGTTGGCATAGGAACCGTCCCACACGGTCGGGTCGGGGGAGAAGAGGGCGGTCAGTGAGTCCGGGGCGTTGGGCGTTTGGCGCTGGGCGCTGGGCGGGACGTTGCGAAGAGTCGGCGACGCGGGCGCAAAGGTCGATCCCTCGACGACCCCATCATGGACGGCCTTGCGCCAGGCCGCCTCGGGATCGCCGGCGGACAGTCGCCCGCGCCAGTATTCCTTCACGACCTCGTAGCCCGACTTCTCGGGTTGGTCGGAGAAGGCAGCGAGAAACTCGTGGGCCGACTTGCCCCCGTAGAGCGGCAGGATGAGCGGCTGCAGGATCGTCGCGGTCCCGTCGAAGGCGCGGGCGTCGCTCCAGGCTTCCAGCGGATGCGCCGCGGCGACGTTCCAGTGGCAGAAGCGCGCGGTCTCGTCTTCGTACAGTCCGAGTCGCAGCCGCAGCGGGACCCTCTCCATCGCCTCGGCGAATCGGAGATCGGCCGGGGCCGTCCATACCGGGTTCCCTCCGACGATCGCGAGCGTCGAGACCTTGCCTTCCCGCATCTCACGGGTCAGCTCCGCGAGCGCCGCGGCCTGGTCGTCGGATCGCGAGAGGACCGGCGCGGTGTATTCGACGGTCCTTCCCGCGTTGCCGAGGCTCTGGTTGAGCGCATGGGCCAGCGCGTGCACCGAGGGCGGCTGGCCGTCGCCGGCGATGACGAGGCCGGCGCCGCGATGCTCCGAGAGATCCCGCGCCACGGCGGCGGCGAACGTGTCGGAGCCCGCGGCGCCCGAGGCCCCGCCGACGGCGGCCGCCACGGCGCGCGCGAAATCCTCGATCTGGCTCGGCGTCAGCGGGCGCCGGTGATCGGCCCGCGCCCCGGTGAGCGTCGGCGTCGACTCGACGGCATAGAGACGGCTCGTGTCGCCGGCGCGGCGCCGGGAGGCGAAGTCGCGGACGTACCGGGGCTGCGCCGGGCCGGAGCCCAGGAAATCCGCGCCGAGCGAGAGGATGACCTGCGCCTTCTCGAAGGCGTATCTGGGCTCGAGCGGCTCTCCGAAGGCAAGCCGCGTCCCGGCGTAGACGTTGTCGCGTCCCGCCGGCTCCCATGCGATCCACTTCGCCTCGGGGAAGGCGCCGAGGATCGCCTCCATCTGGGCCGCGAACGTCGGGGAGGTCGTGGCGGGCGTCAGCCAGCGCAGCCCCGCCCCGCGCCGCGGCCGCTCCTTCTCGAGGGCGAGCCGCGCCGCCGCGAGGAGGGCGCTCCACGGGCGGATCTCGCCCCGCTCCGTGATCGTCTGCGCGCGGTCCGGGTCGTAGAGCCCGAGGACGGAGGCCTGCGCGAAGACGTCGGTGGCTCCGAGGCTCGCCGGGTGCAGGGGGTTGCCCTCGATCTTCGTCGGCCGGCCCATGTTGCTCTCGGCGAGCACCCCGCGCGCGTAGCCGCCGTGGACGTGCGCCGTGGCGTAGAAAAGAGGCTCGCCCGGGACGATCTCCTCCGGGGGCTTGACGTACGGGTAGATCCGCTCCGTCGGCTGGCGCGTGCAGCCGGTGAGGCCGGCCAGGGCGATCGAGGCCCCCATCAGCGTCAGCAGCTCGCGGCGGTCGACGCCCGACTCGACCGGCACGCGGAACTCCCGCTGGAGGTGCTCCCGGAATTCCTCGTTCCCGACGAGCTCCTCGAGCGACCGCCAGTACTCGCGGCCGCGAAGCTGCGAGAGGCGGCTCCGCACTAGTGCGAGGTCGAGCCGCGGCCCGCTCATCGGTGGCACGTCCAGCAGTCGGTCAGCTCGTGGGTCGGGCGGATCCGGTATTCCTGCTTCAGCCGCTCGCCGATCTCCAGCTGGTTGCCGGCGGGGACGTAGCCCATCGTGAAGACCTGGTCCTTCGGACGCAGGTGCTGCTCCGGGTTGCGGTGGCACTCCAGGCACCAGGACATCTGGAGATTGGGATGCTGCGCGACGAGCGGCATCTCATCGACCCGGCCGTGGCAGGTCTCGCAGCCGACCCCCTTGGCGACGTGGATCGAGTGGTTGAAATAGACGTAGTCGGGCAGATCGTAGACCTTGACCCAGTCGATCGAGGCGTCGGTGCGCCAGCTCGCCCGCACGGGCTCGAGCTCGGGCGACTGGTTCCAGATCTGGGAATGGCAGTTCATGCAGGTCTTCGTCGCGGGGATGTTGGCGAAGGCCGCCTTTTCGACCGAGGTGTGGCAGTAGCGGCAGTCGATCCCCATCGCGCCGGCGTGGTGCTTGTGGGAGAACTGGACCGGCTGGACGCGGGCGACCCCCTGCTGGGTCGTGTAGGGGGAACGATTCAGCGCGTCGAAGAGCCAGAGGAGAATAGCGACGAAGAAAACCGCTCCGAAGACGGAGACGCGCGAGATCGTATTCGTGCTGCGATGAAAAACTTGCATCGAAGCTCGGGTTTTCTCCGGGTGACGGTCGCGGCGAGTCTATTTCATGGATCCGGGGGCGCAAACCCGCCCGTTCGGGCAATCCCGGCAGCGAGGGCCTCGGCCAGGTGTCGCGCGCGACGGCCCGAGAGCTGGCGAATCTGCTCGCGGCAGGAGAATCCGTCCGCCAGGATCAGCGTCTCGGGCGCGGACGCGCGGATCTCGGGCAGGAGTACCTGCTCGGCGCAGGCGACCGAGACGCGGAACTTTCGTCCGCGCTCGAGCCCGAAGGCCCCGGCCATTCCGCAGCAGCCGGCGTCCAGGATGCGCGCGGCGGCATCCCCGCGCGCGAGCCGGCGCTCGAGGTCTCCGGTTCCGAGGAGGGCGCGCTCGTGGCAGTGCGGCTGCACGAGGACCGGCCCGGCGAGCCGGGGCCTCGCCGATTCCGGAGCGTGCGCTTCGAGAAACTTCGCGAGGGGAAACGTCTGCCGCGAGAGCCGCCGGGCCGGCTCGGATTCGGGAAACAGGTTGGGGGCTTCGTCGAGGAAGACCGAGGCGCAGGAGGGCTCGAGCACGACGATCGGAACGCCGGACGCGAGGGGGGCCTCGAGGGCCGCGAAGATCCCCCTTAATAGATGTTGCGCCGCTGAAAGCCCGCCGAAGTCGTAGAGGGGGCGTCCGCAGCAGAGATCGCTCGCCGGGATCTCGACCGCAAACCCCGCGCTTTCCAGCACTTCGACGGCCGCCCGCCCGATCTCGGGCTGAAAGAAGTTGGTGAAAGTATCGGGCCAGAGCAGGACGCGCGGCCCTCCGGCGCGGCGGGCGGCTGTCCGCGTCGAGAACCACCGCCGGAAAGTCCGGCGGGCCAGCCGCGGGATCGAGCGCTCCGGCGCGATGCCCGCCGCGGCTTTCGCGAGCCGGGAGAGTCCGGGGGCCTGCGTCAGGAAGTTGGCCAGGGCCGGAGCGCGGGCCGCGAGAGCCGCCCACGCGTGGACCCTTCCGAAGATCCGGGACGCGCGGGGCCGGCGCCTGCCGCGGAAGTAGTGGGCGAGGAACTCTGCCTTGTACGACGCCATGTCCACCGCTACGGGGCATTCCGTCTTGCACGCCTTGCAGCCGAGGCAGAGGTCGAGCGCTTCCTTGACCGCGTCGCTACTCCATGCGCCGGGCAGCGGGTCTCCGCGGAGCATCTCGAAGAGCAGGCGCGCCCGTCCGCGCGTCGAGTGGCCTTCTTCCCCGGTCGCCCGGAAGCTCGGGCACATCGTGCCCCCCGCGCGGCTGAGGCACTTGCCAACCCCGACACAGCGCAGCGCGACGCGAGAGAAGTCGCCGCCGTCCTCGGGGAACCGGAAGATCGTCGCTTCGCCTCTTCCGGGCCGGCCCCCGCCGATGCGCAGGCCTTCCACGATCGGCCGCGCGTCGACGAGCTTCCCGGGATTCATGCGGCCTTCCGGATCCCAGATCCGCTTGAACTCGCGGAACGCTTCGACGAGCTCCGGCCCGAACATCTTCGGGAGCAGCTCGCCGCGCGACTGGCCGTCGCCGTGCTCGCCCGAGAGCGACCCTCCGTAGGAAAGGACGAGATCGGCGGCCTCCTCCACGTAGTCGCGGAATCGCCGGACTCCCTCGGACGTCTCGAAATCGAAGTCGAGACGCGTGTGGACGCACCCGTCTCCGAAGTGGCCGTAGAGATCTCCGCGGAAGCCGTGTCGTTCCCAGAGACGGCGCTGGTCGCGCAGAAACGCCCCGAGCTTCTCGGGCGCGACGGCCGAGTCCTCCCAGCCTTCCCAGGTCAGCGGACGGCCGGGCGGGCGGGCCGTCGCCGGGAGCGCGGACTCGCGGACCTGCCAGACGCGGCGCATCTGCCGGGCGTCGACGAGGAGGCGCGTCGAAGGCGCCGGCCGCCTCCGAGAGAGGTCCGCCTCGAGGCGCCGCGCCCGCTCTTCCGCCTCGGCCGCGGTCGCACCTCCCATCTCGGCCAGGAGCCACCCACCGCCTTCCGGAAGGAGCGCGATCCCTTCCGGGTGGAGCCCGGCGCGGCGCGTGTCGTCCACGAGGCCGGCGTCGAACCCTTCGAGGCCGGCCGGCCGGTGCGCGAGGATCGATGGGACCGCGTCCGCGGCGGCGAAGACGTCCGCGAATCCCGCG
>DATBIJ010000168.1:0-13997 GCA_036557025.1 Thermoanaerobaculia bacterium
AGCCATATTTAGTTAGAGTCATAAGCTTTTATGCCTAATATTAGTCGGCACCGGTCCGCCCCCATGTCGGACAGCCCCATGTCGGACAGGTGGTCTAATCCCTTGGCCGTTTTTTGGGGGTGCCTCTGAACCTCGAGCTAGCCGAAGTCGTCGGGCGTTTGATTGGCCTGCGCCGATTCCCGATCGAGGGGATCGCGGGCGAGGCTCCGACGGAGGCCGTGCTGCGCGGGGACAGGCTCTCCGGCGACCGCCTGTACGAGCTGGCCGACGAGGCAAGCGGTGCGCCGATCGCACCCGGCTCGCACCCGTTTCTGCTCTCCTATTCCGCGCGGTACCTCGACGACCCGGAGGCCACGGGAGGCCGCGCCTGGGTCCAGGTTCGCTGGCCGGACGGCCGCGACTGCGCCGCCACCGATCCCTCCTGGATCGCGGAGGCTTCGCGAATCGCCGGACGTCCCGTGACGCTCCGCTCGCGCCCGAAAGAGGGGATCGGAGCCGCCGTTCGGATCCTCTCGGTTCCGTCGCGTCGGCGACTCGAGAAGGTCTACGGCGGGGAGCTCGAGGAGATCCGCTTCCGCGAGAACATGCTCATCGACCTGCCCGAGACGGAGGCGTTCGAGGAGGACGGCTGGGTCGGGCGGCGCCTGCGCATCGGCGAGGCGCTGCTCGAGGTGACGGGCCAGGCGACCGATTGCGTGCTCGCGTCGCTGGCGATTCCTTCGGGCGAGCGTGACGCCTCGCTGCTGGCGGCGATGATCAAGATGCGCAACGGCAAGATCGGCCTGGAGGCTCGCGTCGTCTCCGGCAGCCGCATCCGGGCGGCCGACCCGATCCTGCTCCTCGATTAGATACACTGGCCCGCGAATGTCACGCCCGATCCGGGTCCTGATCGCGAAGCCGGGCCTCGACGGCCACGACCGCGGCGCCAAGGTCATCGCGCGCGCCCTGCGGGACGCCGGAATGGAAGTGATCTACACCGGACTTCGGCAGACGCCGGAACAGATCGCCGCCGCGGCGATCCAGGAGGACGTCGACGTCGTCGGGCTCTCGATCCTCTCCGGCGCCCACAACGTCCTGTTTCCCGAGATCCTGAAGCTCCTGAAGGAGCGCGGCGGCGAGGACATCGTGGTCGTGGCCGGCGGGATCATCCCGGAGAAGGACATCGCGCCGATGAAAGCCCTGGGGATTCGCGAGATCTTCCTCCCCGGGACCTCGACCCAGACGCTGGTGGACTTCATCCGCGAGGCGTCGGCCGAGAAGGTCCGGGGCTGAGCCGGCGGGTCCGGACGGCGATGGACGTCCTACCGACCCACGTCGACACCTCCTCCCCCGAGTTCCGCGAGCGTCGCGCCTCGATGGAGGCGTTGCTCGGGCGCCTGCGCGAGGAGATTGCTCGTGCGCGCGCCGGGGGCGCCGGGCGGGCCCGCCACGAAGAGCAGAAGAAGATGTTCGTGCGGGACCGCATCGACGCCTTGCTCGATCCGGGGTCGCCCTTCCTGGAGCTCTCGCCGCTGGCGGCGCACGGCATGTACGACGGCGAGGCGCCCGGCGCGGGGCTGGTGACGGGCATCGGCCGCGTCGCGGGGCGCGAGGTCATGATCGTGGCCAACGACGCCACGGTGAAGGGCGGCACCTACTACCCGATCACGGTCAAGAAGCACCTGCGCGCGCAGGAGATCGCCGAGCAGAACCGGCTGCCCTGCATCTACCTCGTCGATTCCGGCGGGGCGTTCTTGCCGCTTCAGGCCGAGGTCTTCCCCGACCGCGAGCACTTCGGGCGCATCTTCTACAACCAGGCGCGGATGTCCGCCCTGCGGATCCCGCAGGTCGCGGTCGTGCTCGGCTCCTGTACCGCCGGCGGCGCGTACGTGCCGGCGATGTCCGACGAGGCCGTGATCGTGAAGGGCACCGGCACGATCTTCCTGGCGGGCCCGCCCCTGGTAAAGGCCGCGACGGGGGAGGAAGTCACGGCCGAGGAGCTGGGCGGCGCCGACGTCCACACGCGGATCTCCGGCGTGGCGGACTACTTCGCCGAGAACGACGCCCACGCGCTGGAGATCACGCGGGGGATCGCGTCGAACCTCGGGGGCGGGAAGATCCTCCCCGCCGACGCCGCGCCGCCCGAGGAGCCTCTCTACGACCCGAAGGAGATCTACGGGGTCCTGCCCGCGGACCCGCGCCAGCCCTACGACGTGCGCGAAGTGATCGCCCGGCTCGTCGACGGCTCGCGCTTCCAGGAGTTCAAGGCCCGATACGGGACGACGCTGGTCTGCGGCTTCGCGCGGATCCTCGGATTCCGGGTGGGGGTCCTCGCCAACAACGGCATCCTGTTCTCGGAATCGGCCCTGAAGGCGACGCACTTCATCCAGCTCTGCGCGCGGCGCAAGATCCCGCTGCTCTTCCTCCAGAACATCACCGGCTTCATGGTGGGACGGGCCTACGAGCAGGGCGGCATTGCGAAGGACGGCGCCAAGATGGTCCACGCCGTGGCCAACGCCCGGGTGCCGAAGTTCACGGTCATCATCGGGGGCTCCTTCGGCGCCGGCAACTACGGGATGTGCGGGCGCGCCTATGGGCCGCGGCTGCTCTGGATGTGGCCCAACGCGCGAATCTCGGTCATGGGCGGGGCGCAAGCGGCCTCGGTGCTCTCGACCGTCAAGCAGGAGCAGCTCGCGCGGGCGAAGAAGCCCGCGATGCGGCCCGAAGAGGTCGCCGAGTTCGAGCGCCCGACACGCGAGAAGTACGAGCAGGAGGGCAATCCCTACTACTCGACCGCGCGGCTCTGGGACGACGGCGTGCTGGACCCCGCGGAGACGCGGACGGCGCTGGGGCTGGCGATCTCCGCCTCCTACAACGCGCCGATCGAAGAGACGGAGTTCGGCGTCTTCCGGATGTGATGTCCCGCGACGGCGGAATGCGACCGGCCGCCGCACGGTTGCCATCGTCGTGACGATCCTCTTCGCCTTCCTGTTGCCCTTCCTCGCCTCGCTCGGGCTCGCGGTCGAGCCCGGCACCACGACCGTCGTCGCCAACGTGAGCTTCCCGGCCGCGCAGGCACCGGCGTCCGGGGCCTTCCGAGGAACGCTTGCGGCCTACGACTCGAGCGTCACGGTGCCGGTCAAGGGCGACGTGAAGCCCGCGGCGGAGGGCGGCGGCGCGGTGTTGTCCGTGGTATTACCCTACGCGAGCGTGCCCGAGGACTGGGCCGGGCGGTTCAAGCTCGAGGGCCTGCAGTACCGCCTGCGCTCGGACGCGGGCCGGGAATGGACGGGATCGGTCCCATGGTCCGAGATCGGCGTCACCGGCAACGAGGAGCTGGCGAAGCAGTACGTGCAGCTGAAGGATCTCGAGGTAACGCAGATCTCGCTCTTCGGCAGCGAGGCGCGGGCGACGCTGCGGGTGAAGAACCCGTTCGCCTTCCCCCTGAAGGTCGCCGAGACGCGCTACACGCTCCTTGCCGAGGGCTCGGAGCTGGGGCGCGGCGAGACGAAGGGGCGTACGCTCCACGCGGCGAAGGAGACGGACCTGCAGCTGCCGCTGGAGCTGGACCACGCCCGCCTGCTCTCCGCGGCGAGCCGGCTCATGGGCTCCGGCGGGCGCGCCGATGTCCGGTTGGAGGGGCGGCTCCTGCTGCGTCTCTCGGGCGGCGACGTCGCGGTCCCGTTCGCGTTGACCGGCAAGCTCGGCGTCTAGAGGGGGAACGGCTTCTCCGCGTCCGGTGTCTCAGCCGGCATGCGGGCGAGACCGTTGTTCTACACCCTCCTTGGGCCCTGGTTGGGGGTGCAGTACCTGAGCATCTCCAACGTCAACATGACGCCTCCGCCGGTCGTTTTTTGTTGCACGACCCACACGAAATACAGCGAGATGATGTCGTACGTCCCGGTGTCGCTCTCGCTCCGTCGCCCCCTGGCGGGTGTACAGCCGGTCGTGACCTTTCCTCTCGGCATCGCCGTCCAAGCCGCATGGAGGAAGATCGCCTGGGGGTCGTCGCCCGTGAAGTTCGGATGGGCCAACGTCACGCTCGGATTCCTCTTTCCCATTCGGGATTTCACGCCCGAGAGCGCTCGCGCAAGCCTCGTGTTCTTCACGCTCTTCAACGGTTCGGTCCAGGTGCTTCTCGTCTTCGTCGCGGTCCTGTTATCGAAACGGCGAAGGTGCCCCCCGCGAGCACGCAGCGGGGTGGTGCGCGCGGCTCAGGGGCCAGACCCCAGCCTCGATTCGGCCCTGCGATAGATTGCCGGCATGGGCAGGAGCTTCCGGCATCTGCGTGTCGAGCGCGAGGGAGCGGTCCGACGCGTGGCGCTCTCCCGCCCGGCGACGCGCAACGCGTTCGACGAAGAGCTGATCCGAGAGCTGACGGACGCGTTTCTCGACGCGGGGATCGAGGAGGGCCTGCGCGCCGTGCTGCTCTCCGGCGACGGCCCGCACTTCTGCGCGGGCGCCGACGCGGCCTGGATGCGGCAGGCGGGATCGCTCTCGAAAGAGGAGAACGAAGCCTCGGCCGAGCGGATGGCGCGGATGATGCGCGCGATCGACGCCTGTCCGCGGCCGGTGGTGGCGCTCGTGCAGGGCGCCGCGATCGGGGGAGGCGTCGGGCTGACCGCCGCCGCCGACATCGCGATCGCCGCGGAGGACGCGACCTTCTCGCTCGCGGAGGTCAAGCTGGGCATCCTGCCCGCGGTGATCTCGCCCTATGTCCTGCGCGCGATCGGCTCGCGTCAGGCGCGCCACCTCTTCCTGACCGGCGATCGATTCGACGCCCGCGAAGCGCTGCGCATCGGTCTGGTCCACGCCGTCGTCCCGGCGGCGGAGCTCGAGGAGGCGGGCCGGCGCAAGATCGCCGCGCTGCTCTCCTCGGGCCCTCAGGCCGTCGAGGCCGCGAAACGGCTGATCGAGCAGGTCTCCTACCTGAGCCCCGAGGAGGCGATGCCCGCGACCGTGCGGGCGATCTCGGAGCGCCGCGCCTCGGAGGAGGCGCGCGAGGGACTGAGCGCGTTCCTCGAGAAGAGAAAGCCGGGCTGGGCGAAGGCTGACGACTGAGGACCGAGGACCGAAGACTGAGGACTGAAAACTAGCTCGTCGGGGTCTCGCCCGGGGCGGGCGAGGAGGCGCTGTTCTCGGCGGGTGCCGCCGGCGCGGGAGCCGGCCGAAGGGCCGCCTCGTCGGCAACCTCGTGCCGGCAGAAGTAGCACTTGATCTTCTGGGCGGGCCCCTCGTCGGGACGCCACGCGAAGAAGACCTTCCCGCAGCTCGGGCAGACGATCCGCTGCTGGTTGCCGGGGATTCCGCCTTCGATGGACACGCAGAAGAGAGTCTAGCAGTTGCCGGAAAATGGTCGCGGGCGCCTGCCCGGCTGCTTCGGGTGTCGGCATGCGTTCGCGAACGCGGCCGAGAGACAAGAGCGATCGGGTTTTCCCTCGTGCCCTCACGGCTTGAATCTCTCGGCTGCCGGCCGCAGAGCGGCCGCCGCAGTCGACAGTCCGCGACTTACAATCGCGGGCAACGGAGGGGGAAATGAGAGTGTGGAAGAGGGCGGTCGTGCCCGTCCTGTCGCTGGCGATCGCCGTGGCGCTCGGCGCGGCGCCGGATCACGATGGGTCGGGCGATGGGCTGGTGCGTGAGGTCATGGAGCGCGGAGGGCCGATGGAGGAGAACCTCCGGGTTCTCGCCGACGAGATCGGCGGCCGCATCACCGGCAGCGCCGCCTACGAGGCCTCGCTGGCCTGGGCCCAGGCGGCCTTTCGGGCCGCGGGCATCACCGACGTTCGCCTCGAGTCCTACGATCTGCCCGCCCGCTGGGAGGCGGAGTACGCCGCAGGCTGGGCCATGTCCCCGGCGCGTTTCCCCGTGCGCGTGGTCTCCTTCGCCCTCGCACCCTCGACGCGCGGCGTCTTGAACGCCAGGCTCGTGGATGCCGGCGCGGGAACGCGCGCGGACTTCGAGAAGCTCGGCGAGAAGGCGCGGGGCGCGATCGCCCTGGTCTCCTCCAACCCGATGAACACCTTCGAGGACCTCTTCGGCGAGTACCTGGCGGCGCCCGAAATGGTCAAGGCCGCCGTGGATTCCGGCGCCGCGGCGATCCTCTTCACGTCGACAAGGCCCCGGGGCCTGCTCTATCGCCACGTCGTCACGTGGGACGGCTCGATGGCGCCGCTTCCGATGGCGCAGATCGCCCGAGAGGACGGGCTTCGCCTCGCGCGCCTGCTCGCATCCGGAAAGCCGGTCGACATGCAGCTCGAGCTGCGCAACAAGATCGGCGGGCCGTGGAAGGCGCAGAACGTCGTCGCGGAGATCCGCGGGTCGCAGGCGCCCGGGGAGATCGTCCTGCTCGGCGCGCACCTGGACTCCTGGGATCTGGGGACCGGTGCGCTGGACAACGGCGTCAACTGCGCGCTCGTGGTGGAGGCGGCGCGGGCGATCGCGAAGGGTCCGAGGCCCAGGCGCACGATCCGCTTCGTGCTCTTCACCGGGGAGGAGACCGGCCTGCTCGGATCGCGCGGCTACGTGGCGGCGCACCGCGCCGAGATGGACTCCCATGTCGCCGCCGTCATCCACGACATCGGCGACGGCAAGATCCTGGGCTACTACGACAACGGCCGGCCGGAGCTCGCGCCGGGAATCCGCCAGATCCTCGCGCCGGTCAAGGCCTGGGGCGCGGACGGCACGGTGGACGAGGCGATCCTCGGCACCGACAACTTCGACTTCCTCCTCGAGGGCGTTCCCAACTTCATCGCGAACCAGGAGACCGCGAAGTATTTGCCGGAGTACCACGCCGCCTCGGACACGCTGGACAAGGTCGACATGGGAGCGGCCCGCAAGAACGCCGCGATCGCGGCGGTCATGACCGCGGGCCTCGCCAACTCCCCGGCGCGGATCGGGCCGCGGCAGACCCGCGACCAGATCCGCAACGTGCTCTCGACGAGCGGCATCGAATCGCAGATGAAGACCTACGGCCTGTGGGCGGATTGGGAGCGCGGGACGCGGGGGAGGGTCGGGGGCGCCGCGCGTTGAAGATCCGACGCCTCTTGATCGCCAACCGGGGCGAGATCGCCGTGCGCGTGATGCGGACGGCGAGGGAGATGGGGATTGCGACCGTCGCCGTCTTCGCCGAAGACGAGGCGGGCGCCCGGCATGTCCGGGAGGCGGATGGCTCGGTGTCGCTGGGCGCGGGCCTCCCCCGCGACACCTATCTCGACGTCTCGCGGATCCTCGAGGCGGCGCGCGCCTCCGGCGCCGACGCGATCCATCCCGGGTACGGATTCCTTTCGGAGAGCCCGGCGCTGGCGCGAGCCGTGGCGGAGGCCGGCCTCCTCTGGGTCGGCCCGCCGGCCGACGCGATTGAAGAGATGGGGGACAAGGTGCGCGCCCGTCGCCGCATGGAGGCCGCCGGCGTGCCCGTGGTGCCGGGCTCGGCGGCCGGCGCGCTGACCGACGAAGAGCTCCTCGCGGAGGGCCGCCGGATCGGCTTCCCCCTGCTCGTGAAGGCGTCGGCGGGCGGCGGGGGCAAGGGGATGTCGCGGGTCGATCGCCCCGAGAATCTGCCCGCGGCGCTCGCGGAGGCGCGGCGAATCGCCGGCGCGGCCTTCTCGGACGAGCGCGTCTACCTGGAGGCGTTCCTCGCCCATCCCCGCCACGTGGAGTTCCAGGTCTTCGCCGACACGGCGGGCAACACCGTGCACCTCCTCGAGCGTGAGTGCAGCGTCCAGCGGCGCCACCAGAAGATCGTCGAAGAGACGCCCAGCGCCGCGCTCGATGGAGCGCTACGCGCGCGGATGGGGGAGGCGGCGGTCGCGGCCGCGCGTGCCGTCTCTTATGTCGGCGCGGGGACGGTGGAGTTCCTGCTCGATTCCGGGCGCTTCTACTTCCTGGAGATGAACACGCGCCTGCAGGTCGAGCACGCGATCACCGAGGAGACGCTGGGCATCGACCTGGTCCGCGCCCAGATCGAGGTCGCTTCGGGAACGTCGCTTCCGTCCGCCTGGCGGGAAGGCCGGATCTCCCCGCGGGGGCACGCGATCGAGCTGCGCCTCTACGCCGAGGACCCCGTGGAATTTCTGCCGCGCGCCGGGACGATCCTCGCCTGGGAGGAGCCGACCGGCCCGGGTGTCCGCGTCGACTCGGGCGTCGAGAAGGGATCCCGCGTCGGGCTGGACTACGACCCGCTGCTCGCCAAGCTGATCGCCTTCGGGTCCGACCGCCCGGCGGCGATCGCGCGCGCGGCGCGGGCGCTGAAAGAGTGGGTCGTCCTGGGGGTGGAGACCAACCAGCCGCTGCTCGCGGCGGTGCTCGCGTCCGACGCGTTCGTGTCCGGCCGCTACGCGACCGACCTGCTCGCGACGATGCCGCCCATCGCGCAGACGCCGCCGCCTCCCGAGGCCTGGATCGCCGCGGCGCTCGCGCTCTCGGCACCTCCGGAGTCGACCGGCGTCCTGGCCGCGGCGGCTCCCGACCCGTGGGGCGAGACGGGCTCCTGGAGGCCGGGCCGATGAGACTGCGCGCGGGCGAGCACTCGGAAGAGGTCCGGCTCGAGAAGGATCGCGCCCGAGTCGGCGATCACGAGATGCCCTTCACCCTCGAGCAGGACGGCGACGGCCCCGCGGCGATCGTCTCCTCGTCGGGCCGCGTGCGCGTCCGCGTCCGGCGCGACGGGCGTCGCGTCACGGTCTGGTGCGACGGCCACGTCTTCACCATCGAGAGCGCCGACGGCGCGCCCCGGCGGCGGGAGGAGGCCGCGCACGAGATGGTCGCGCCGATGCCGGGGCGCATCCGCCGGGTCGTCGTGGCCCCGGGCGGGACCGTGGCGAAGGGCGACGTCGTGCTCGTGCTCGAGGCGATGAAGATGGAGCACGCGATCCGCGCGCCCCGGGAGGGGATCGTGCGGCTCTCCCGGGCCGAGGGGGACCTGGTCGAGGCCGGCGAGCGTCTGGCCGACGTCGAGGCGCCGCTCGCATCGCCGCCGGCAACCGGCGCGGATTCCGCGACATAATCCCGACCATGGAGCCCTGGGAGGAGCACTCCATCCGGCGGCCCCGGCTGCCCGAGCGGGTCGATGTCTACGAGGTAGGCCCGCGCGACGGGCTCCAGAACGAGCCGGGGAGCGCCTCGATCGAGGCGAAGGTCGCGTTCATCGACGCGCTCACGGATTCGGGACTCCCGGCGATCGAGGTCGGCTCCTTCGTCAGCGCCAAGGCCATCCCCCAGCTCGCCGACACGGAGGAGGTCTTCGCGAGGATCCACCGCGCCAGCGGCGTGCGCTACCCGGCGCTCGTTCCGAACCTGCGCGGCCTCGAGCGGGCGCAGGCGTGCGGCGTGCGCGAGATCGCGGTCTTCACCGCGGCCTCGGAGACTTTCAACCAGCACAACATCCACGCCGGCGTCGACGAGTCGATCGAGCGGTTCCGGCCGGTGGTCGGGCGCGCCCGCGAGGAGAAGATCCGGGTGCGCGGCTACGTCTCGACCGCTTTCGGCTGCCCCTACGAAGGGGAGGTCTCCGCCGAGGCCGTTCGCGAGGTCGTGCACAAGCTGCTCGATCTGCCGGTCGACGAGATCTCGATCGGCGACACGATCGGCGTGGCGACTCCGGACGACGTCTTCGAGGTCGTCGAGTCGCTGTACGACTCCGGCGTGACGCGCGGCGTCCTGGCCCTCCACATGCACGACACGCGCGGCACCGCGCTCGCGAACGTCTATGCGGGGCTGCAGTGCGGGATCACGACCTACGACTCCTCGGCGGGCGGCCTGGGAGGGTGCCCCTACGCGCCCGGCGCCTCGGGGAACCTGGCCACCGAGGACCTGCTCTACATGCTCGAGGGTCTGGGAATTGCGACCGGCGTGACGCTGGCGAAGGTCGTGGAGGCATCGCGCGGTCTGGCATCGGCGCTGGGACGGCGACCGCCGGGCCGATATCTCTCCGCCGTCTGGGGGGAATGACCGGGGTCCGGCACCTTGACTCGCGGCGGTTTTGGCTTTAACTTATTGAGAAGCCTTAGCTTAAACAGATGTCACGAAAGATCCTTCTGGCGGACGACAGCCTGACCATTCAGAAGGTCGTGGAGCTGACGTTCTCCGACAGCGACTACGACCTGGTCTGCGTGGGCAACGGCCTGCGCGCGGTCGAGGCGCTGGAGGGCGAGAGGCCCGATCTCGTGCTCGCGGACGTCGTGATGCCGGAAAAGAACGGCTACGAGGTCTGCGAGGCGATCAAGAGCAACCCCGCGACGGCGAAGATCCCGGTCGTGTTGCTGACCGGCACCTTCGAGCCCTTCGACCGCGAGCGCGCCGAGAGAATCGGCGCCGACGCGATCGTTTCGAAGCCCTTCGACTCGCAGCAGCTGCTGACCCAGGTCGAGGAGCTGCTCGCGCGGGCGCCGGCCCCCGCCCCCGCCTCCACGGGCTCGACGACCGCCGCGATCCCGCAGGTCCGGCGGGAACCGCCGCCCCCGCCGCCGCCTCCTCCGGCGCCGGCCCACCACGAGGATCCCTTCGACGTCGGATTCCAGGCGGAGGATTTCACGGGGGCCTTCCGAGCTCCCGCGGCCCGGCCCGCCGAGAAAGATCTCTTCGAGGACGTCGCGCAGGACCCCGACAAGGCGGTCGAGGCGATCGAAAAGGAGCACCCCGAGCTCGCCATGAGCCGCGGGCCCTTCGAGGCTTCTTCCCCCGCCGCGGGGGTCGAGCCGCCGGCTCCGGCGGCTCCGGCGCCGCCACCGCCTTCGGCTCTTTCGAAGGAGCCCTCCTGGCTCGAGGAGTCCGGCTCGCGGCATCGCCGCACGCGGACCGAGACCGAAGAGGAAGCGAAGTGGGTGCCCGAGACGGCCCCCGACGACGCGTTCGGATTCTCGTCGCCCGAGACCGCGGCTCCGGCATTCACCTTCGAGACGCCGACGTCCGGTTCCGAGGAAGCCCTCGAGGACACCGCCGGCGGCAAGTCCTCGCCTCCCGCCGCCGCGGTCACCGCGCCCGCCCCGGCAGTCCTGCCGCCGCCCGAGGAGGAGGTCGTCGTGGATGTCCCCACTGCCTCGGCCGCGGGAATGTCGGAGGCCCCCGGCGTGCCGCATGAGCTCGAGTCGCTGGCGAAGAGCGCGTCGATCCCGGAGCTCGCCCGCATGTTGACGAGCGAGCTCTCCAGCAGCGGTGGTCGCCTGACCGACGAAGAGATCGAGCGGGTGGCCGAGAAGGTGGTGGCGAAGCTCTCGGACCGGGTGATCCGCGAGATCGCCTGGGAAGTCATCCCGGACATGGCCGAGATCGTGATCAAACAGCGGATTCGCGAGCTGGAGGCGGGCGCCGAATAGCGTTGGCGGCCTGTTTTCTGGTAGGAAAGGGCCTCGCGCCCTTTTTTTATGCCCAAAAAGAGCCCCGCTCCGACACCGGCAACGCGCCGCGAGCGGAGCCTGGAAAAGACCTTCGAGCCCGCGTCCTTCGAGGCGCGCTGGTACGGCATTTGGGAGCGGGAGGGCCGCTTCCAGCCGGCCGGCGACCCCGAGGCTCCGACGTTCGTCATGGTCATTCCGCCTCCGAACGTCACGGGCCGCCTCCACATCGGCCACGCGTTCGGGCGCACGCTCGAGGACATCCTGGCCCGGTGGAAGCGGATGCGGGGGCACCGCACCCTCTGGGTGCCCGGCACGGACCACGCCGGCATCGCCACGCAGATGGTGGTCGAGCGGGAGCTGGCCAAAGAGGGCCTCGACCGTCGCGCGTTGGGGCGGGAAGCCTTCATCGAGAGGGTCTGGACCTGGAAGAAGCAGCAAGGCAACGTCATCCTCGACCAGCTGCGGCGGCTCGGCTGCTCGGTGGACTGGTCGCGGCTGCGCTTCACGCTGGACCCCGAGCTGTCGGAGGCCGTGCGGACGGCCTTCGTCCGGCTCTACGCCGACGGGCTGATCTACCAGGGATTCCGCGTCGTGAACTGGTGCCCCCGCTGCGGCACGGCGGTCTCCGACCTGGAGGTCGAGCGGGAGGACACCGAGGGGACGATCTGGAAGATCCGCTACGACGTCCCCGGGGTCTCCTCCGGCGCGGTGGTCGCGACGACGCGGCCCGAGACGATGCTCGGGGACACGGCGCTCGCGATCCATCCCGAGGATCCGAAGACCGCGAAGCTGCGGGGCAAGACCGCCGTGCTCCCGATCGTGGGGCGCACGCTCCCCGTGATCGAGGATCCGGTGCTGGTCGACAAGGAGTTCGGGACCGGGGTGGTGAAGGTCACGCCCGCGCACGACGCCAACGACTTCGCGAGCGGCCAGCGCCACGGGCTCGAGACGGTCGTCGTGATCGGGCCGGACGCCAGGATGACCGACGCCGCGGGGGAGGAGTTCGCCGGGCTCGACCGCTTCGAGGCGCGCAAGAAAGTGCTCGCGCGTCTCCAGGCCGAGGGGCGCGTGGTGTCCGCGGAGCCCCACGTGTTGGCGCTGGGCAAGTGCCAGCGTTGCGGGACGGTCATCGAGCCCTACCTCTCCAAGCAGTGGTTCGTGAAGATCGCGCCGCTGGCCGAGCCGGCGATCGCCGCCGTGGAGAGGGGCGACGTCCGATTCGTGCCGGAGATGTGGACGAAGAACTATTTCGGCTGGATGCGCGAGATCCACGACTGGTGCATCTCGCGGCAGCTCTGGTGGGGGCATCGGATCCCCGCGTTCACCTGCGCCAACGGACACGTCACCGTCTCCGAGGTGGACCCCACGGCCTGCGCGACCTGCGGGAACGAGGAGCTCGCCCAGGATCCGGACGTGCTGGACACGTGGTTCTCCTCGCAGCTCTGGCCCTTCTCGGTCTTCGGCTGGCCGAAGGAGACAGCGGATCTGAAGGCGTTCTACCCGACCAGCACGCTCGTGACGGCCTGGGACATCCTCTTTTTCTGGGTGGCCCGGATGATCATGGCCGGCTTGCACTTCACGGGGAAGGCGCCCTTCACCGACGTCCATATCCACGGGCTCGTGCGAGACGAGCACGGGCAGAAGATGTCGAAGACCAAGGGCAACGTCATCGACCCTCTCGAGGCGATCGACGAGTTCGGCGCGGACGCCGTGCGCTTCGCGCTCGCGATCTTCGCCTCGCCCGGCGCGAACATTCCGCTGGCGCGAAGCCGGATCCGGGATTACCGCGCCTTCGCCACCAAGCTCTGGAACGCGGCGCGGTTCACGATCGCGCAGCTCGACGGGGGGCCGAAAGCGGAAAGCCTCGAGGGGCGAGCGCTTCGCCTTCCGGAGCGATGGATCCTCTCGCGCCTGCACGGGACGGCCACGGAGGTCAACCGTCAGCTCGAGGCGTTCCGCTTCGACGAGGCCGCGCAGGCGCTCTATGCCTTCCTCTGGCACGAGCTCTGCGACGGCTACCTCGAGATGAGCAAGCCCGTCCTGTCGGGCCGCGAGGGCACGGATGAGGACCGCGAGACCGTGAGGGCCGTTCTCGACGAAACCCTGCGCGACGCGCTGGCGCTGCTCCACCCCTTCATGCCGTTCGTCACCGAGGAGATCTGGGAGAAGCTGACCGACGCTCCGGGAACGCTGATCGTGGCGAAGTACCCGCTCGGGCGCGCGGATCGCCGCGACAAAGACGCGGAGAAGGCGATCTCGGCGCTTCGCGCGGTCGTCACGCGCGTGCGCAACTTCCGCAGCGAGCGCGCGGCGGGTCCGACGGAGCCGGTCGAGCTGCGGATCGATCCGAAGTCGCCGGAGGCCGCGGTGATCTCCCGGCTCGAGGACCTTTCGGCGCTGCTGACCGCGATGGGGCGGCTCTCCGCCCTCTCGTTTTCCTCCGAGGCGCGAGGGGGCGTCCAGGACGTGGTCGAGGGTGTCGCAATGGAGATGTCTTTCCCGAAGAAGGCGGCCGGAGCGGACAAGGTGGCGATTTCGCGCAAGCTCGCCGACGTCGACGAGGAGATCTCGTCGGTCGGGGCCAAGCTGCGCAACTCGCAGTTCCTGGAGAAGGCTCCGCCCGAGATCGTCGAGAAGATGCGCCGGCGCCTGCTCGAGCTGGAGGAGCGCCGCGCCGCCCTC
>DATBIJ010000169.1:0-8806 GCA_036557025.1 Thermoanaerobaculia bacterium
ACGCGGGCCGGAGAGGTCTCGATCCTCTTCTGTGGGGACCGCCGGATGCGAAGCCTGAACCGCACCTGGCGCGCGAAGGATGTGTCCACCGACGTGCTCGCCTTTCCCGGCGACACCGCGCCGGGGGCCTTTCTCGGGGACATCGTGATCTCGACACCCTACGCCGCGCGCCAGGCGCGCCGGCGGGGCGAGCCGGTCGCGCGCGAGATCGACCGGCTGCTGCTCCACGGCCTCCTCCACCTGATGGGCTACGACCACGAGACCGACCGCGGCGAAATGGACGCCCTCGAGAAGAAGCTCCGCCGCCGGCTCCAGATCGCGGAGGCCGCGGCGTGATCCCGGCCCTGCTGCTCTCCGCGTTCTGCTACGCGGCGTTCATCCTGTTCGAGACCTTCGCGCTCGCGCTGGACCGCCTCTCGCCGATCAAGGTCCGCGGCCTGCTCGAGGAGCACCCGGAGCGCGCCCGCATCCTCTCGGGACCGGGAGAGGTCGAGATCGTCCGGACGACCACCAAGGTCTTCGTCCAGGTGCTGCTGCTGGTGGGCCTGCTCTCGGTCGTCTCCCTGGCCTCGGCTCTGGAACTTCTGAGGCCGTGGCTCTCCGGCGGCGTCGTGTTCGTCGCCGGCTGGCTGCTGACGGAGATCGTGCTGCTCCGGCTCGGCGCGGCGCGGGATCCCGAGCGCACGGTGACGCGCCTGCTTCCGTTCATCGACGCGGCGTCGTTCCTCGCGCTGCCGCTGGCGATCCCGATCCGGCGGATCTTCGCGGGGCGCCGCAACGGAAAGCCCTCCGCGGCAAACGCGGAGGAGGCCACCGACGAGGAGGTCCAGGCCTACATCGACGTCGGGCGCGAGGAAGGAATCCTCGAGAAGGAAGAGGAGAAGCTCCTGCTCTCGATCGTCGACTTCGGCGACACGCGGGTGCGCGAGGTCATGACGCCGCGGACGGACATCGTGTTCATCGACGTCGCGGCGACGCTCGACGTCCTGTCGGATCTCTTCGTGTCCTCGAAGTACTCCCGCCTGCCGGTCGTCCGCGGCTCGATCGACACGGTCGTCGGGATGGTTCACGTCAAGGACACGCTGGCGGCCCTGCGCCAGGGCTCCGGCAAAGCGATTCCGGACATCCTGCGGGAGGCGACCTTCGTTCCCGAGACCAAGAAGGTCTCCGAGCTGCTGCGGGAGCTCCAGCGCCGGCGGCTCTGGATGGCGATCGTCGTGGACGAGTACGGCGGCGTCTCCGGCCTCATCACCGTCGAGGACCTGCTCGAGGAGATCGTCGGGGAGATCTCCGACGAGCACGAGGACGAGCGCGAGGCCGTGGCCCCCGCGGGCCCGGGCGCCTGGTCGATCTCGGGCCGGGAGAACGTCGCGAGGATCCGAGAGCTCTTCGGGCACGGCCCCGAGGAGGCGGAGTTCGACTCGATCGGCGGGTTCTTGGCCGCGCGGCTGGGCCATATCCCGCGGGCCGGCGAAATGCACCGCGAAGAGGACCTCCAGTTCACCGTCGAGGAGGCCGATCGCCGCCGGGTCTATCGCGTTCGCGTCGAGGCGGTGCCGGGCGGCGGCTCGACGGACTCGCGCTCGGGAGACCCCCACCCGCTCACGGCCGACCGCTGACCGCGGCGGCCTGATAGCGTCGCCTCGTGCGCTCCGGGGAAATCGCCGTCATCGGCCGCCCCAACGCGGGCAAGTCCACGCTGGTCAACCGCATCGTCGGCGAGAAGGTCGCCATCGTCTCGGACAAGCCGCAGACGACGCGCAAGCGGATCCTCGGCGTCGCCCGCCGGCCGGATCTCGAGATCGCGCTGATCGACACGCCGGGCATCCACAAGCCCGAATACAAGATGAACTCGCAGATGGTCCGCGATGCCGTCGACGCCCTCGCCGGCGCCGACGCCGTGCTGCTGGTCATCGACGCCGCCGACAGGCCGGGCCGGGGCGAGGCCTACCTGCTGGACCTCGTCGCGAAGTCCGGAAAGCCGGTCCTGCTGGCCCTGAACAAGATCGACCTGCTCAAGAAGGAACGCCTGCTTCCGCGGATCGCGGCGCTCTCCGGGCAGGGGAGTTTCCGGGAAATCGTGCCGATCTCGGCCCGCACCGGCGACGGCGTCGAGGGACTCGTCGGCCTGCTCGCCTCGGCGCTGCCCGAGCGCGAGGCGGCCTACCCCGAGGACTTTCTGACCAGCACGCCCGAGACCGAGTGGATCGCCGAGACCATCCGCGAAAAGGTGCTCGAGCGGACCCGCGAGGAGCTGCCCTACTCCACGGCGGTCGTGATCGAGTCCGTCGAGGAGGCCCCCGACAAGCCCGTCACGGTCGTCTACGCCTCGATCGTGGTCGAGCGCGAGGGGCAGAAGGGGATCGTGGTCGGAAAAGGCGGCGCGATGATCAAGCAGATCGGCACCGCCGCCCGCGAGGAGCTGGAGGCCGAGACCGGGCGGAAGTTCTTCCTGGACCTGCAGGTCAAGGTCCGCGAGGAATGGCGCAACGACGAGCGGTTCCTGTCGCGGATCATGGGGCACGAATAGCCGTTCGGCGAGCGCGGCGGAGTCGCGAACGAAAAGGCCCGGCGATGCCGGGCCTTTTTCTTCCGAGCGGTTCCGCTTGAGCCGCTACCGGCCCACGATCCTGCGCAGCTTCTCCGCGACGTCCCCGAGGGCATCGGCCACGTTCTCGCGCAGCCGGTCCATCTCGGAGATCAGCCGCGTGTCCGCCTCGGCGCGGCGGCTCTCGGCGTCCAGGAGGGGCTGGATCTGCTGGCGGATGTCCTCGGCCTCGCGACGGCCCTGACCGAGCCGTTCCTCGACCGCACGCAGCTGGGTGCCGTTCTCCTCGGCCTCGCGGCGGGACTGCGTGAGCCGGTCCTGGACGGAGACCTCGAGGGCCTTCCATTGGCCAGCCAGCTCGGAGACCTGCTGGTGCAGCTTCTCCGCCTTGTCGCCGAGGCTCTTGAGCGCCATCGCGACATCGTCCTCCGCGGAACGCTGGCGGCGGGCTTCGGCGGCGACCCGGTCCTCGAGGGCGGCCAGACGGGTCTCGGCGACGCGGCGGTCTTCCGTGGCCCGGTCGGCCATCGCGGCGACGCGAGCCTCGAGATCGGCGGGTGCCCCGACCGTCTTTTCCACGCCGGCGATGCGATCTCCCACTTCGGTGACGCGGTTGCGAACCTCGGTCACGCGCTCGCCAAGGCCGCGGTCGAGCGCCTCGACCTTCTCGTGAAGGCCCTTCCCCATCGCGCGCGAATCGCGCTCGAAGGCCTCGACGCGGCCGCGGAACTCGCGTGCTTCCGCCTCGGCCCGTTCCCGGGCCTCCGCGGCGTGGGCGAGCTCCTCTTCGAGCGCCGCGAGGCGGTTCTCCAGCGCGACGACGCGGGAATCGTCGACCGGCGGCGCCTGCGGGCCGGACACCAGCGCCGGGCTGCTCGACTCGACGTCCGGCCCCACCGAGATCTCCGGGATCTCGACCCAGGGCTCGGGATGGCTCGGGAAGGAGATCCCCGGCTCCTCGGCGTCGCCCAGCTCTTCCGCGAACGCGCCGGGGGCTTCCGTGAAGGCCGCCGGCTCCTCTTCGACTTCCTCGGCGGCGGGAAGGGTGAGCTCGTCGATCGTCGACACGTCCTCGGCTTCGGCGATCGGAGCGGCCGGCGGGGCCCCGGCGAACGGGCCCTCCGCGAGCTCTTCTTCGACCGCCGGGAATTCCGTGGTCTCGAACGGCGCCTCTTCGGCCGCGGGAAGCGGGGGAACCGCGGAGAGGGCAGGCGCGATCGCCTCTTGCTCCTCGGCCACCGGCTCGGCGGGCGCCGCAGGGGCCTGGCCGGTCCCTCGCGCCAGCAGCGAGTTCTTGAAGGCCTCGAGCTCCTCGCGCGCGCTCGCCGCCGTCATCGGGGGCGGCGCCGTGGGCCGCATGGCCTCCTCGGGCTTGCGTCCCTGCAGGCGCCGCAGAAGATCCACGAAGGTCAGCTTCGAGATCAGCTTGAAGGTCTCGGTCACGCCGCGTCCCGCGCTCGCGACGCCCTCGACGAAGGGGTAGGAGGAGAGGCCCAGCGCCTCCTGCAGCGCTTCGATCGAGAGGATGTCGGGGAGGTCGCGCTTGTTGTACTGGATGACGATCGGGATGCTCTCGAAGGGGACGCCGTTCTCGCGGAGGTTGTCCTTCAGGTTCTGCCACGACTCGAGGTTCTTCGGCAGCATCGTCCACTGCGAGTCCGCAACGAAGACGATCCCGTCGACGCCCTTGAGCACCACCCGCCGGGTCTCGTTGAAGGCCGCCTGTCCCGGCACGGTCGCGAGCTGGAAGCGGATCTTGTAGCCCTTGATGTCGCCCAGCTCGACCGGCAGCAGGTCGAAGTAGATGGTCCGGTCATTGGGTGTCGCCAGATTCAGCAGCTTGCCCACGGTCGAGGGCTCGAGTCGGTCATGGAGGACGTGCAGGTTCGTGGTCTTCCCGCCCAGCCCCGGCCCGTAGTAGACGATCTTGGCGGTCAGCTCACGCGTTGCGGCGTTGTAGACGACCATGGGATCCCCTTTGAAAGTCCGACCATTGTACCCCCGGGGCGAGGCCCGGAACCCCCGCTTTTCCACGGGGTTGACCCGGCCGAGGCGCCCCCGTAGACTGCGCCGGCTCCGCATGGCCTCCGACCTGGTCCAGAAAGCCCGCATTCTCGACGCCGAGCGCATCGCCCGGATGGTCGATCGCATGGCCCATGAGATGGCGGAGCGCCAAAAGGACCTGCCCGATCTCGCCTTCATCGGGATCCGGACCCGCGGCGTTCCGCTGGCCTCGCGGCTGGCCAAGTCGCTGGGAGATCTCGTCGGCCAGGAGTTTCCGGTCGGCACGCTGGACATCACGCTCTACCGCGACGACCTCTCGCTGGTGGCGCCGCAGCCGCTGCTCAAGAAGACCGAGATCGACTTCGACGTCACCGGTCGGACCATCGTTCTCTGCGACGACGTGCTCTACACGGGCCGCACGATCCGCGCGGCGCTCGACGGAATCATCGATCTGGGCCGCCCGCGTGCCCTGCGCCTCGCCGTTCTGATCGATCGGGGTCACCGCGAGTTTCCGATCGAGGCCAACTACGTCGGCAAGAGCGTTCCCACCTCCTCGCGCGAGGTCATCAAGGTGATGTTCCAGGAAACCGACGGCCACGACGAGGTCTGGATCCTGGAGAAGCCCGCCACGTGACGGGCTACGATTCCCGATTCCCGATTCCCGATTCCCGTCCCCTTCCATCCCGCCTTCCCGCACCGAGTCGCAAATGACCGCCCTTCGCTCCAAGGACCTCCTCGGCATCGAGCCGCTCTCCGCCGAGGAGATCACCCGGATCCTCGACACCGCGGAATCGATGCGCGCCATCGGCCAGCGCGAGGTCAAGAAGGTGCCGGCGCTTCGCGGGCGCATGGTCATCAACCTCTTCTTCGAGGCCTCGACGCGCACGCGCTTCTCCTTCGAGACCGCCGAGAAGTGGCTCTCGGCGGACTCGCTGAACTTCGCGGGCAAGGGCAGCTCGGTCGAGAAGGGCGAGTCGCTGCTGGACACGGCGCGCAATCTCGAGGCGATGTCGCCGGATCTCATCGTCATCCGGCACGGTTCGCCCGGCGTGCCGCACTTTCTCGCGCGGAACCTTCGTGCGGGCGTCGTCAACGCCGGCGACGGCGCCCACGAGCACCCGACGCAGGCGCTGCTGGACGCGCTGACCCTTCGCCGGCACTTCGGACGGCTCGAGGGCCTCCGGGTCGCCATCGCCGGGGACGTCGCGCACTCGCGGGTCGTGCGCTCCAACATCTGGCTGTTGACGAAAGTCGGCGCGAAGGTCACCGTGTGTGCGCCGCCCACGCTGCTTCCTCCGCGCATCGAGGAGATGGGCGTCGCCGCGACGACGGACTTCGACGCGGCGCTCGAGGGCGCCGACGCGGTCATGATGCTGCGCATGCAGCTCGAGCGGCAGGGGCGCTCGATGTACCCCTCCTCCCGAGAGTACTTCAAGCGCTACGGCCTCACGGCGGCGCGGCTCGCGCGGGCCAGCGGCGAGGCCGTCGTCCTGCATCCCGGCCCCATGAACCGAGGCGTGGAGATCGCCTCCGACGTCGCGGACTCGCCGCGCTCGCTGATCCTCGAGCAGGTCGCCAACGGCGTCGCGGTGCGGATGGCGGTGCTCTGGCTCCTGCTGACGGGGCGACCGTGGGAGGCGGAGCCGTGAGCGCGCTCCTGATCCGCGGCGGCCGCGTCGTCGATCCGGCCGCGGGGCGCGAGGGCATCGCCGACATGCGGATCGAGGAGGGGAAGATCGCGCAGATCGGCGAGCGGCTCGACGCCGCGGGGGCCGAGGCGATCGACGCGCAGGGACTTCTCGTCCTGCCGGGGTTCCTGGATCTGCACGCCCACCTGCGCGAGCCGGGCCGCGAGTCCGCCGAGACCATCGCGACGGGGCTGGCGGCGGCGGCCGCCGGCGGCTTCACGGGCGTCTGCGCGATGCCCAATACCGACCCGGTCACGGACAACCGGGCCATCGCCGAGTACGTCGTCGCGAAGGCCCGGGGGGTGGGGGGGACACGGCTCTACCCGATCGGCGCGATCACGCGGGGGCAGAAGGGGGAGGAGCTGGCGGAGTTCGGCGAGATGCAGATCGCCGGGGCCGTCGCGCTCTCCGACGACGGGCGCTGGCTGGCGGATGGGGCGCTGCTGCGGCGCGCGTTCGAGCACGCGCGCCTCTTCTCGCTTCCGATCTCCCAGCACTGCGAGGACGAGAGCCTCTCCGAGCGTGCCCCGATGACTGAGGGCGCGGTCTCGACACGACTGGGCCTTCGGGGGCAGCCGGCGATCGCCGAGGCCGCGGCGGTCGCGCGCGATCTGCTCGTCGCCGAGGTCGCCGGCGGGCGCCTGCACGTCGCCCACCTTTCGACGGCGCGCGCGCTCGCGCTCGTGCGGGAGGCCAAGGCCCGCGGGCTGGAGGTGACGTGCGAGGTCACGCCGCACCATCTCGTGCTGACGGACGAGGAGGTCGCCCGCTCGCAGTTCGCGACCAACACCAAGATGAACCCGCCGCTGCGCCAGGCGGCGGATCGCGACGCCCTGCTCGCGGGCCTCGCCGACGGCACCATCGACGCGATCGCGACCGACCACGCCCCGCATCACGCGGACGACAAAGCGGTCGACTTCGACACGGCGCCCTTCGGAGTCGTGGGGCTCGAGACGGCGGCCGCGGTCGTCTTCGATCGGCTCGTGGCGCCGGGGCGCTTGGCGCTCGGGCGCTTCGTGGAGCTGTTCTCCTCGGGGCCGGCGCGCGCGTTCCGCCTTCCCGGCGGGACGCTGGCGCCCGGCGCTCCGGGAGACGTCACGCTCTTCGACCCGAAGAAGCGCTGGACCGTCGACCCGGCTCGCTTCCGCTCGCTGGCGCGCAACACGCCCTTCGAGGGCTGGGAGCTGACCGGCGCGCCGGCGGCGACCATCATCGGCGGGCGGATCGTCTGGCGGCGGGACGAGGCTTAGGCGAGAGCCGGCACGGGGCCGCGGATGCTCATCGAAGCCGCCGTCGAGGCGGCAAAGGCCGGCGGGGAGGTGCTGCTGTCTTCCTGGCGGCGGCTGCCTCCCGGATCGGTCTCCGAGAAGCGCAAGAACGACTTCGTCACGCTCGCCGACCGAGAGAGCGAGGAACGGATCGTCGAGATCCTGCGGGGCCGCTTTCCCTCCGACGCGATCCTCGGCGAGGAAGGGGGCGCGCGGGCCGGGACCGGATCGGCCTCCGGCCGCACCTGGATCATCGACCCGCTCGACGGCACGTCGAACTTCATCGCGGGCTTTCCCTTCTGGTGCGTCTCGATCGCGGCCCGTCGGGGCGAGGAGCTCGTCGCCGGCGTGATCTGGGATCCCTTGCGCGGGGAGCTCTACCGGGCGGAGAAGGGCGCCGGCGCCTACCGCGAGGACACCCGGCTCTCCGTGACCGGCCGCCCGAGCCTGGAGGGGGCGTTCCTGGCGACCGGGTTCCCGTTTCGCTCGCGAGAGCATGTCGACACCTACCTGACGCTCTTTCGAGCGGTGTTCCTCCAGGCCCGCGCGATCCGCCGGGCGGGTTCGGCCGCGTTGGATCTGGCCAGCGTGGCGGCCGGCGTGTTCGACGCCTTTTTCGAGTTCCGCCTCGCGGCCTGGGACATCGCGGCGGGCGCGCTGCTGATCTCCGAGGCCGGCGGCGTCGTGCGGGATTTCGACGGGGGGGAGCGCTACTGGGAGCGCGGGAACATCGTCGCGGGGTCCCCCGGCGTCGTCGCGGGAATCCTCGACGCGGCCCGAAGTATTCTCCGAGACGAGGACATCGGCGGCCCCTGAGGGTCCCGGTCACATCAACGCTTCGTTCGAAGGAGGAAAGATGGCGAGACGCCGTTCGCTCACGAGCAAGATCAAGAAGACCCTGCCCAAGGTGAAGAAGGAGGTCTCGCGCGCGGCCGCGGTCGTGAAGCGCGAGGCCGCACGCGCCGGGCGCAAGGCGGGCCGCGAGGCCGCACGGGCGGGACGGCTGGCGGGCCGGGAAGCGGCGAAGGCGGCCGCCCGCGCGCGCGTGGCGGCGCGCAAGGCCTCGAAGCGGATCCGCCGCGAGGTCAAGAAGCGGATGCGGTAGCGATCGGCCGCAGCGCGGCCGCGCAACCGGAGAGTCCGCATCCCCTTCGCCGCAGCCTGCTAGGCCTCCGCGAGGATCACGCCCGCGTAGCCCACGACCGACGTGGCGTCCCCGGTCTCGTCGCCGCTGTCGCGGCGCGCGACGACGGCCGCGATCGCCACGCCGGCGGCCCGGGCGGCGAACAGAAGGGCAG
>DATBIJ010000170.1:0-3585 GCA_036557025.1 Thermoanaerobaculia bacterium
GAAGTCAGACCGACTTGGGACCGAGGACTAGGGACTGAGGACTATCGGGGCAACTGCCACAGGAGTCCTCAGTCCTCAGTCCTCAGTCGTTCCCCCCTCCACGCCGCATACAGCCAGATCGCCCCTCCCACCGCGATCGCCGCGGGCGTGACCTCCACCAGCTCGTCGTCGTTGATCCACTCGATCGCCTGCTCGATGTTGAGCTCCCGGGCCGGGGTGAGCTTGATCGACTGATCCGAGGTCGAGGCGCGCATGTTGGTCAGGTGCTTCTTCTCGCAGGGCTGGATGACCATGTCGCCTTCCTTGACCTGCTCGCCGACGATCTGTCCCGCGTAGACCTTCTCGGTCGGCTTGGAGAAGAAGATCCCTCGGTCGGCGAGTCTGTCCAGCGCGTAGGCCGTGACCTCGCCCGCCTCCTTGGCGATCATGGCGCCCTTGATGCGATTGGGCAGGGGCCCGCGATGCGGCCCGTACTGGTCGAAGAGGTGGTTCATCAGCGCCGTGCCCTTGGTCAGCGTCAGGAACTCGAGCCGGAAGCCGAGCAGGCCGCGCGAGGGAATCGTGAACTCCAGACGCGTGCGGTCGCCGTGCTTGCCGATGTGCTTGAGCTCGCCGCGGCGCATGCCCACGGCGGCGATGACGGGTCCCTGGAACTCCTCGGCGCAGTCGATGACGAGCTCCTCGTACGGCTCCAGCAGCTCGCCCTTCGGCCCCCGGTGGAGGATGACCTGCGGGCGCCCGAGCGCGAACTCGTAGCCCTCGCGGCGCATCGTCTCCGCCAGGATCGCGAGCGAGAGCTCCCCGCGCCCCAGGACCTCGAAGGAGTCCGGCTCGGGCGTGCGGTTCATGCGCAGGCCGACGTTCTTCTCGAGCTCCCGCTCGAGGCGCTCGAGCAGGTTGCGGCTCGTGACGTACTTGCCCGACAGACCCGCCATCGGCGAGTCGTTGACGCGGAACTCCATCGAGAGCGTCGGCTCGTCCACGCGGATACCCGGCAGGGGCGTCGGATCCGCGGGGTCGAGAATCGTGTCTCCGATCTCGATGTCGGGGAACCCGGAGACCATGCAGATGTCGCCCGCGGAGGCATCGGAGGCTTCGACCCGTTCGACGCCCATGAACATCGTGATCTTCCCGGCCCGTCCCCGCTCGACGACGGTGCCGTCGGGCCGCACGGCGACCAGATCCGGGGTCGTCGAGAGGCTGCCCGAGTACACGCGGCCGATGGCCTGCCGTCCCAGGTAGTCGGAGTACTCGATGTTGGCGACGATCATCTTGAAGGGCGCGTCGCCGACCGCCGGCGCCGGCACCTCCTCCAGGATGGTGTCGAGCAGAGGCCGCAGGTCTCCGGACGTCGCCGTGGGGTCTTTGGAAACGAAGCCGAGACGTCCCGAGCCGTAGAGCACGCGAAACTCCAGGTGGGCGTCCTCTGTCGCGAGCGAGAGGAACAGGTCGTGGATCTCCTCTTCGACCTCTTTGACCCGCGCGTCCGCCCGGTCGATCTTGTTGATCAGGACCACGACGCGCTTTCCGCCTTCCAGAGCCTTCTTCAGGACGAATCGCGTCTGGGGCAGCGGCCCCTCCGCGGCGTCGACGAGCAGCAGCACCCCCTCGACCATCGTCAAGATCCGCTCGACCTCGGAGCCGAAGTCCCGGTGGCCCGGCGTGTCGACGATGTTGATCGTGACGTCCCCGTAGCGGATCGCGGTGTTCTTGGCGAGGATCGTGATGCCGCGCTCGCGCTCGAGCTCGCCGGAGTCCATCACCAGCTCGCGGACGGCCTGGTTGTCGCGGAAGGTCCCCGACTGGCGCAGCAGCGCGTCCACCAGCGTCGTCTTGCCGTGGTCGACGTGCGCGACGATCGCGATCCCGCGCCTGTCGGCGCGCACGGAGGTCGCGAGCGGGGTCGTCATCGTGCTCATATTCTGAGGGGTTCGTGGAACGTTCCCCAAACAGGAACCTCCCTCGACGTATTCCCTTGCGCGGCGACCGGCTCTGTGAGAGCCTTCGCGTTCCTCGCGCGCGCCGGAACGCCGGCGCGCCGGCTGACGGCGGCCCCCGGCGATCCTCCGTACTCCCGACGCGAAACACACACGCCGGTCGACCGCGGGCACGCCCGCAGAGGATCGCTGCATGCATTTCTCGGACTTCGGCCTGAACGCCGACCTTCTCCGCGGCGTCAAGGAGCTTGGCTTCTCGCGCCCCACACCCATCCAGACCGACGCCATCCCACCGGCGATGGCCGGCCGCGACGTCCTCGCGACGGCCGCGACCGGGAGCGGGAAGACCGCGGCGTTCCTCCTGCCGATCCTCCACAAGCTCGCCGGGCGTCCGCGCCGGGCGACGCGCGCGCTGATCCTGACGCCCACGCGCGAGCTCGCGGCCCAGATCGACGAGCACGCAAAGGCCCTGGCCGTCCACACCCCGCTCGAGGCGGCGGCGGTCTTCGGCGGCGTGGCGATGGGGCCGCAGGAGCACGCCTTCCGGGCCGGCGTGGACGTTCTCGTCGCCACCCCGGGACGCCTGCTGGATCACTTCCGATTCGGCTATGCCCGGCTCGAGGCCCTCGAGATCCTCGTGCTGGACGAGGCGGACCGGATGCTCGACATGGGCTTTCTGCCGGACATCCAGCGCGTGCTCAAGCACCTTCCGCCGAAGCGCCAGACGCTCTTTTTCTCGGCGACGATGCCGCCGGCGATCGCGTCGCTGGCGCGACAGATCCTGAAGGACCCCGCCACCGTCAACATGGAACGCCCGGCGGCGCCTGCGGCCGGGATCACGCAGGCCGTCTACCCGGTCCCGGGCAACCTGAAGACACAGCTTCTGGCAGAGCTGCTCTCCCGCGGCGACCTGGAGAACGCCCTGGTCTTCACGCGCACCAAGCACCGCGCCAACCGGCTGTACGAGGCGCTCGCCAAGCGGGGTATCCGCGCCGAGCGCCTGCACGGCAACCGCAGCCAGGCGCAGCGCACACAAGCCCTGGCGGGATTCAAGAGCGGACGTTATCGGGTCCTCGTCGCGACCGACATCGCGGCACGCGGCATCGACGTCGAGGCCTTGCCCCACGTCGTCAACTTCGACGTGCCGCACGTGCCCGATGACTACATCCACCGCGTCGGACGCACCGCCCGCGCCGAGCGCACCGGCGATGCCTTCACGTTCGTCTCGCCGGAAGAGGAGGCGGACCTGCGCGCCATCGAGAAGGCGCTGGGCCGCCGCCTGCCCCGCGTCACGGTTCCGGGATTCGACTACAAGGCCGCGCCCGCGGAAAAGCTCGAGATCCCCATCGCGGAGCGCATCGCCGCAATCCGTGCCCGAAAGGCGGCGGAGCGGGAGCGCGCGAAAGAGAAGGCGCAGCGACGCGTCCTCAGAGAAACCGGAGACCGCGAGCACTCGAGCCCGTTGCGCCACTCCCCTGCCCCGGCGATGGCCTCCGCGCCGCAGGGCCGCCCGGGTGCGCCCATCGGCCCGGGTCGGCGCCGGCGCGGGCGCCGGCCCGGCGGGCCGCCGCGGCCTGCTACGGGACGGTCCTAGGTTCGAGGTTCGAGGTTCGAGGTTCGCCCGCTAGCGGGCGCCGCCTCCGTGGAC
>DATBIJ010000171.1:0-3333 GCA_036557025.1 Thermoanaerobaculia bacterium
GGCGACACGATCGCCGCGACGCGGGCCCTGCGCGCGGGCGAGCGGATTCGCCGCGACCGCTACGAGGATCGCCTCGACCGCGCCGCCGACGCCTACATCGTCGGGCGTGGCCGGGGCAAGACGATCGTGGCCGGCTACCCCTGGTTCACGGACTGGGGGCGCGACACCTTCATCGCGCTGAGGGGCCTCTGTCTCGCCACCGAACGGCTGGCGGAGGCGGGGGAGATCCTGGGCGAGTGGGCCTGGACCGTCTCGGAGGGGATGCTGCCCAACCGCTTCCGGGAATCCGGCGATGAGCCCGAGTTCAACTCCGTGGACGCCTCGCTCTGGTACGTCGTCGCGGTGCACGACTACCTGAACGCCTGCGCGGGCGCGAAGCGACGCCTCGCTTCCGAGGAGACCGATCGGCTGCACGGCGCGGTCGAGGCGATCCTCGAAGGGTACGCCGCCGGCACGCGGTTCGGCATTCGCGCGGACGCCGACGGTCTGCTCGCCGCCGGCGAGCCCGGCCTGACGAACCTGACCTGGATGGACGCGCGCGTCGGCGAGCGCGTCGTCACGCCGCGCGTGGGCAAGCCGGTCGAGGTGCAGGCGCTGTGGCTGAACGCGCTGACCCTCGCCGGCCGCGTCTCGGGGGCTCGCCGCGAGCTGCTCGAGCGCGGCCTGGAGTCCTTCCGCGCGCGCTTCTGGAACGAGGCCGCCGGCGGGCTCTTCGACGTCGTCGACGTGGACCACCGTCCGGGCGAGAACGACGCGACGCTGCGCCCCAACCAGATCCTGGCCGTCGGCGGACTGCCGCTGACGCTGCTCGAGCCGGAGCGGGCGCGTCGGGTCGTGGATCTGGTGGAGACGCGTCTCTGGACGCCGCTGGGACCCCGCAGCCTCGATCCCCTGGACCCCGCCTACCGCGGACGCTACGAGGGAAGCGTCGAGGAGCGCGACGGCTCCTATCACCAAGGCACGGTCTGGCCGTGGCTCGCGGGAGCGTTCGTCGAGGCCTGGGTGCGCGTGCGCGCCGGCACCTCCGCGGCGCGCCGCGAAGCGCGGCGCCGCTTCCTGGATCCGCTGCTCGCGCGCCTCGACGAGGCGGGCCTCGGGCATCTGCCCGAGATCGCCGACGGCGACGCCCCGCACCGCGCGCGCGGATGCCCCTTCCAGGCCTGGTCCGTCGGCGAGGCCCTGCGCCTGGATCGCGTCGTGCTGTCTCGCGAGGCGGCCGCCCGCGCCGCCTCGAGGTCCGCGGCCGCGTCGGCGCGATCCGTCGCGCCTTCGCCTCCTCCGGCGAAGGCCTCCTCCTGATGGCGTCCTCCAGCCGGCAGGGCCCCGCAAAATCGCGGGGCGCCGCCGAGGCCCTGCGCCTCGAGGAGGACGCCGCCCGCCGCAGGAACTGGAAGCGCTGGGGCCCCTATCTCTCGCAGCGGCAGTGGGGCACCGTCCGCGAGGACTACAGCAAGGACGGCAACGCCTGGGCCTACTTTCCCTTCGAGCACGCCCGCTCGCGCGCGTACCGATGGGGAGAAGACGGGATTCACGGATGGTGCGACCGCCACCAGCTGCTCGTCTTCGCCCCCGCGTTCTGGAACGGAAGCGATCCGATCGTGAAGGAGCGGCTCTTCGGGCTTTCCGGCCCGCAGGGCAACCACGGCGAGGACGTCAAGGAGCTCTACTACTACCTGGACGGCACGCCGACCCACTCCTACATGAAGGCCCTCTACAAGTACCCGCAGCGCGAGTTCCCCTACGCCTGGCTGGTGTCGGAGAACGCGCGGCGCAGCAAGGCAGATCGGGAGTTCGAGATCCTCGACACGGGGATCTTCGACGACGACAAGTACTTCGACATCTTCGTCGAGTACGCGAAGGCGGATCCCGACGACGTGTTGATCCGCATCACCGCGGTCAACCGGGGGCGCGATCCGGCGCCGCTCGAGCTTCTGCCGACGGTCTGGTACCGCAACACCTGGTCCTGGGGGGATGGGGAGCGGCGTCCGCGGATGCGGGAGGCCCGCCCGAAGGGGAGCCTGCGTGCGGTGGACATCGACCTGGAGGCTTACGGCCGCATGCGCCTTTGGTGCGACGGCGAGCCCGAGCTGCTGTTCACCGAGAACGAGAGCAACGCGAAGCGGCTCTGGGGGGTCGAGAACGAGTCTCCGTACGTCAAGGACGGCATCGACGAGTACGTCGTGCGCGGCCTGCCCTCCGTCAACCCGGAGAAGGTCGGCACCAGGGCGGCGGCGCGCTACCGGAAGCGGATCCTTCCCGGCGACTCGGCGGTTTTGCGCCTGCGCCTGAACCCGGTGGCCTCGCCCGCGGCGCCGTTCGGAGCGGAGTTCGACCGCATTTTCGAGGAGCGCATCGCCGAAGCGGAGGACTTCTACGCGACGGTGTGCCCGGAGGCCCTCTCGCCCGACGCGCACGCCGTCCAGCGGCAGGCCTATGCCGGCATGCTCTGGTGCAAGCAGTACTACGGCTACGAGGTCCGGCGGTGGCTGCAGGGGGACCCCGGCCAGCCGCCCCCGCCGTCCGAGCGCCAGCACGGCCGCAACGCGCACTGGCGCCACCTCTACAACGCCGACGTCCTCTCCATGCCGGACGACTGGGAGTACCCCTGGTACGCGAGCTGGGATCACGCGTTCCACTGTCTGACGCTCGCGCTGATCGACCCCGAGCTCGCCAAGCAGCAGCTGATCCTGCTGACCCGCGAGTGGTACATGCACCCCAACGGCCAGCTGCCCGCGTACGAGTGGGCGCTCTCCGACGTGAACCCGCCGGTGCAGGCATGGGCGGCCTGGCGCGTCTTCAAGATCGATCGCAAGCGCCGCGGGCAGGCCGACCGCGCGTTCCTGGTTCGGATGTTCCACAAGCTCCTGCTGAACTTCACCTGGTGGGTGAACCGCAAGGACTCCGCGGGCAGCAACATCTTCGAAGGCGGGTTCCTCGGTCTCGACAACGTCGGGGTCTTCGATCGCAGCAACCCGCCACCCCTGGGCGGCACGCTGCTGCAGACCGACGGCACGAGCTGGATGGGCATGTACTGCCTGCACATGGCGGCGATCGCGCTGGAGCTGGCGGTCGACGAGCCCGCGTACGAGGACGTCGCCTCGAAGTTCTTCGAGCACTTCGTCTACATCTGCTCGGCGATGAACGGCTCCGGATCCCGCGTCGAGCTCTGGGACGACCACGACGGCTTCTACTACGACGTGCTCGACTTCCCGGACGGCCGCGACCTCCCGATGAAGATCCGCTCGATGGTCGGCCTGATCCCCCTCTTCGCCGT
The DNA here is from genome assembly GCA_036557025.1 of Thermoanaerobaculia bacterium. GTDB lineage: Bacteria > Acidobacteriota > Thermoanaerobaculia > UBA5066 > Gp7-AA6 > DATBIJ01. The sequence continues at coordinate 3,275 of DATBIJ010000171.1, forward strand.
CGAAACCCTGGAGCCGCAGGTCGCCGACCGCTTCCCCGCCTTCCGGAGGCGACTGCGTT
>DATBIJ010000172.1:0-1819 GCA_036557025.1 Thermoanaerobaculia bacterium
GCACCGCGCCGGTCACCGTCTCGGTCGGCACGCAGCGCTTCTCCTACTACTGGGAGGATAAGAAGACCGACAAGGCCCTCAAGGACGCGCGCAAGGCCTTCAAACGCCTCCCCCGCGAGTTCCGCGATCTGGTCGACGTCCTCGTCGAGCTCTCCTTCGCCGACGACAGCGACATCACGCTCGTCGCCCTCGGCGGCCCCCTCGCCTACCTCACCGGCGACGAGCCACGGCGCGCCAGCGTCGCCCGCGTCCGTAAGCTCACCCAGATCGAGGTCGATCGCCTCCACGGCGCCTTCGCCAACTAGGTTACCGCCGGCCGCCCCAGGGGGGCAGGTCGCAGCTCCCAGGAGCAGAGCCCCCCTCCAGCCGGCGCCCCGCACTCTCGGCGGGCAGTTCATCGTCGGGCACCTTGTGGTAGCGCGCAGCCGCGGGTCTCTGGCGCGATGTCGACCCCTACCTTCCCGCCTCGGTAGGTCGCACCACTGACCCCAGCTTCGAGCTGGATCTGGCGACTAGGGAGACCCTCTAGAGAGCTGGGAACCGCACTAAGCAGTTGTTCTTCTGTAAGTTGTTGGAGCGGGAAACGGGGGTCGAACCCGCGACATCCACCTTGGCAAGGTGGCGCTCTACCACTGAGCTATTCCCGCTCGGGGACCGCGAAGGATAGCGAAGGGGGCCAGCGCGGTCAAGCCGGCCCTTCCCGCATCGCGCTGCTCTGGTCCAGGTCGGCGGCATTGCCGCCGCAGAGGCCGCAGACGCGGATGGACTGCCCGCCGAACTTCTTCTCCGGCGCGCACTCCTCGCAGAGCGGGCGCTCGTCGGTGCGACAGATGTAGAACGCGACGCGATCCGTGTGGCTCCGGCAGGTTCGCGGAGGCTTGGCGATCGACGTCTCGCGCATGCGGAAGAGCTTCTGGAGGAAGCCGAGGCTGCCGGCTTTCACGGGCTCCCCGTCGTCGATGCGGATCTCGGTGTCGAGGTTGACCTCGCCGGTTCGGATCAGGCTGCGCAGGCCGCGCCGATCGTAGACGTCGCTCTCCAGGTATCCCGGCTTCTCGATCCGGAAGCGGGCGGTCTCGGGCGGCCCTGCGTCCTCCGCTTCGGTCGCCCGCGCGGCCGCGGAAGGCGTCGGGCGGCCGGCCGGCGCCGCGGCGGACCCGCCCGACGGCGCACCGCCCTGCTGCAGGCGGACGTAGACCCGCGCCTCGTCGCGCGAGGGAAAGTCCATCGGCTCCTTGCAGTGGGCGCACTTGAAGCGCGCGCGGACGGGGGGAATCCGGTCGAGCGTGATCGAGAGCTCGCCCGAGCACTTTGGGCAGGTGAAGTTGTAGCGCAGCTCCGAATCCGACACGTCTGTTGCTCCCGAGGAAAAAATGGTAGCACGCCGCGCTCAGCGGGGGGACGCCTCGCCGGCGTCGAAGGCGTCTCGAAGGAGGTCGACGCGCACGCCGTCGGGACTCTCGCGAACACGGACGACGTCGAAGCGGCAGGGCAACGCGTCACCGCCCTTTCGCTCGAGGTACGCCGCGGCGGCTCGCGCGATACGACGGCGCTTCTCGGCGTCCACCGCTTCCTCCGGAAGGCCGAAGCCTTCCCCGCCGGAGCGGCCCTTGACCTCGACGAAGCACACGACGCCGTTCTCCTCGGCGATCAGGTCGATCTCCGCGCCCGCCAGCCTCGCGTTGCGCTCGAGGATCACGTACCCCCGGGCGACGAGATGTCGCTCCGCCTCGCGCTCCCAGTCCCAGCCGCGCCCGCGCGGGCCGCCGGGCCGGGGGGGACGCCGGCCGAGGCCGGCGAGCAGGCGATCGAGGAGGGC
>DATBIJ010000173.1:0-15120 GCA_036557025.1 Thermoanaerobaculia bacterium
TTAGTTAGTTACAGACGTCATTATTGACATGCAGCTCGTCACGGTGTCTAATTGGCACAGTAGTGGCGTTGTGCCCGCTGCCAGACGGCAAGCCGTAAGTCACTGGAATTACACGGCTTGTCTCCGATTCGCCGCATCGGCTCTCGCTGGCAAGGCCTTTGCCTCTATGTCGGGCGAGAGTTATGAGACGAGCCGCAACGTTAGCCGCCGAAGCCCTCGACGCCAGCCGCGTCGCCTGGACGCTTCTCCTTGGCGAGCTCGCCGTCGCGTTCCTGCTCGTCTCGTCCGATAAACTGCCTTCGACCGTCGTGCGGGCCCTCGCCCTCTTCCTCCGCTTTTAGCGGTCGGAGAGAGCGGTCGTTCGCGCGCGTCGACGGGAGGTCCCGAGACACGACGATGCCTACGCCATTCGAGCATTCCCAACGGGCCGGCCCCGCGGCGCGGGGACGGGCCAGGCGGCGGAGGGGCCGTGGCGGCCGCTGGCGCGGGTGAAGTCCTGACGGCCGGAAGCGCGGAGACCCCGCCGCGCGAGGTCTCGCTGACCATCCCGGTCGCCCCGGAGATGGAGATCGTCGCCACCGCCCAGGCGGCGGCGCTCGGCGAGTACATCGAGATGTCGCGGGATAAGATCGACGAGGTCAAGCTGGCGCTCGTCGAAGCCTGCATCAACGCCTTCGAGCACGCGGAGGCCCGCGACGAGCGAGTGCACCTGACGTTTCGGGTGGGAGGTGACGCGGCCGCGGGAGAGTGGCTCGAGGTCGAGGTGATCGATCGGGGCCATGGGTTCGACTCGGGGGCGGTGGAGCCCCCCTCCCTGCAGAAGTCTCTGGCGCGCGAGCGCCGAAAGCGCGGTTGGGGCCTTCAGATCATCCGCAGCTTGATGGATTCGGTGGAGATCTCGTCGGGCGATTGGGGGACGCGGATTCTCATGAGGAAATACAAGTGAGCGAAGCGTGCAAAGTCACCGTCGAGCGGCGCGGGGACGTGGCGATCTTCTGGACCGACGGCTACATCAACAATCAGGGGGGTGAGGAGATCGCGCGCCAGGCCTATGCCCAGCTGGACGGCGGCGCGCGCGCCCTCGTGATGAGCCTCGAGAAGACCCGCATCGTCAACTCGATCGGGATCTCGATCTTGATCGAGGTGCTCGAGAAGGTCATGGACCGCAAGGGCGTGCTCGCGTTCTGCGGCCTGACCCCGACCATCGACAAGACCTTCCGCATCATGGGCCTCGCGCAGTACGCGTCGATCTACCCTTCGCTGGAGGAGGCCCTCCGGGCCGTCGCTCCGGCGTCTGCCTCGCAGGTTTAGGGTCTGCCCGTGCCCGAGCCGCCGGCCGCCGCCGCGACGCGCCTGGGCGATCTCGGCCGCGCGCTCGCGGAAGCCTTCCGGGGCCCCTCGGAGGAGACGCTGCCGTCGCGCCTGTGCGCCGCCGTCCGCTCCGCGACCGGGGCGCGCCGCGCCTCGCTCTTGCTCCGGGAAGACAACGGCTGGCGCTCCGCGGGCGACGCGGGGGAGCAGGCCGGCACGCGCTTCGACCCTCCGGTCCCGCATCCCGCACGAGCCTCCCGGCTCGACGGCGCCCTCTGGGTACCGCTCGAATCCGAAGGGGAGCTGCACGGCATGCTCGTGCTCTTCGATTTCGCGGAGGAGGAAGGGGAGGTCGAGACCGCCGCCTTCCTCGGGATGGTCTTCGGGTCGGTGCTCGCCGCCGGGAAGCTGTCGCGCCTGGTCAAGGATGCGGAGTTCGAGCTGAAGGCACGCCTGCTGGAGCTCGAGTCGCTCTACGACCTCGGCCTTTCGCTGGGCGGTCAGCTCGATCTGGCGAGCCTCGCCGACGAGGTCCTCTTCCGGTCGATCTCGCTGACGGACGCTCGCAAGGGCGCGCTCGTGCTCTTCGGCGAGGACGGACGCGCCTTGCTCTCCCGCTCCGTCGGGGGCGAGCTGCTGCCGGCATCCTTGGCGGCCTCATGGAACATCCCGGAGGGCGAGGCTCTGCTCAACAACCAGGCCCGGACCGTGCCGACCGCCGGCTGCATGCCCGACTGCGAGAAGTGCCTCGCGGTCACGATCGCCGTGCCCGGCCGCAGGCTGGGGATCCTGGCCGTTGCGGACAAGGAGTCGCGCGACGGCGGCGTGCTGGACTTCACGTCGGGCGACGCGCGGCTGCTCGCGCTCTTCGCGGCGCAAGCGGCGGGCGCCATCGAGACGGCCCGCCTCCACCGCGAGGCGATCGAGAAGGAGCGCATCGAGCGAGAGCTCGAGCTGGCCGCCGCGATCCAGCGGGAGATCCTGCCGCACACGTTGCCCTCGGTCGCGGGAGTCGAGCTGGCCGCCGCCAACATCCCCGCCCGGCACATCGGAGGGGACTACTACGACTTCTTCCCGCTCTCGCGCGGGAGGCTGGGCTTCCTGGTCGCGGACGTCTCGGGCAAGGGCGTTCCCGCGGCGCTGTTGGTGAGCACGGTCCACGCCGCGGTGCATCTGCAGATCGACGAGAGCCCGACACTCGAGGATCTGATTGGCCGCATCGACCGCCACCTCCAGCGCTACGCCGCGACGCGGAAGTTTCTGACCGTCTTCTTCGGGCTCGTCGAGCCGGACTCGGGCACGCTGCGGTATGTCTCGGCGGGGCACAACCCGGCCCTGCTCGTTCGCACCTCGGGCGCGGCGGAGCGGCTGGAGTCCACGGGCGTTCCCATCGGGATGCTGCCGAACTCCCGATGGCAGGAGCGCGCCGTCACGATGGAGCCCGGAGACCTGCTGTGCGTCTACACCGACGGCGTCACGGAAGCCTTGGACACGCGGGAGGAGGAGTACGGCCTCGACCGGCTCAAAGAGCTCGTGATCGGCGACCACGCCGAGCCGGTCGGCGCGCTGTGCGACAAGGTGCTCGCGTCGGTCACGGATTTCGCGCGGGGCATGCCCCAGTACGACGATCAAACCCTGCTCCTGTTGCGTCGTTCGTCCTAGCTCGTCGCTCCCGCTCGCTCGGGATCTGCGCCGCGGTCAAACGGGCCGAATGATCAACCCGTCGACGCCCGCGGGCGCACCGGCGATTGGCTTCGGCCGGGTGCGGCCTCGCCGCTCGCCTGACCCCTCGACTCGCTCCCGCGACCGCGGCGCGGGGCTCCTCCGAGGACGGAGACTCCCCGCGCCGCGAACCGGGCAAGGCGGCCGCTTGCAAGTTAGACTTCCGGCGTGTCCTGGCTCTTCACGCTGGCGCTCTTCGCAATCGCGAGTTCGTCTTCGACAGATCTCCTCATCGAAGGCGCAACCGTGTATGTCGCGGCCGATGCGGCGCCGGTGGCCGCGAGCATCCTCTCGCGCGACGGCCGCATCGTCTTCGTCGGCGAGGCTTCGGAGGCACGGCGTCGCGCGAAGGACCCCCGCGTGTTGTCCGTCGCGGGCGCGACGGTGCTGCCCGGCCTCGCGGACGCGCACGGGCATCTCTACGGCCTGGGCCGCTCGCTCGAGATCGCCGACCTCAAGGGCACTGCTTCTCCCGCCGAGGCGGCGCGGCGCATGGCCGAGAGGGCCGCGTCGCTGCCCGCGGGCGCGTGGGCCGCGGGGCGCGGCTGGGACCAGAATCACTGGCCGGGCAAGGCCTTTCCGGACGCGCGCGATCTCGACACCGTGCTGGCGGACCGGCCCGCGGTCGCGGATCGGGTCGACGGTCACGCCATCTGGGTCAACACCGCCGCGCTGAAGGCGGCGGGGATCGACGCGTCCACGCCGGATCCGCCGGGCGGGCGCATCCTCCGTCGCCCGGATGGCTCGCCGAGCGGCGTGCTGGTCGACAACGCCGAGCAGCTCGTGACGCGGCTCGCCGCGAAGCCCTCCCCGGCCGACTTCCAGCGTCGGATCCTCGCCGCGGCGTCGGCGTGCGCGCGCGTCGGTCTCACGCAGGTCCAGGACGCCTCGGCGTACGACCCCGACGAGATCGCGCTGCTCGGTCAGCTGGCCGCCCGGGGCGAGCTGCCGATCCGCATCTACGCCACCGTCTCCCCCGAGGAAGAGCCGCTGTCGAAGGCCTTCGCCAGGGGAACGCGTATCGGGCGGGGCGCGGACTTCCTGACCGTGCGCGCGATCAAGGCCTACGCGGACGGCGCGCTGGGCAGCCGGGGCGCCGCCCTGCTCGAGGAGTACGCCGACGAGCCCGGAAAGACCGGTCTGCTCGTGATGACGCCGGAGCGGCTGACGCAGATCGCGCGGGAGGCGGACCGGCGCGGGTGGCAGGTCTGGATCCATGCGATCGGCGACCGCGGCAACCGCATCGCGCTCGACGCGCTCGCCGCCGGCGGGGGTCCGGCCGCGCGCCACCGCATCGAGCACGCGCAGGTCATCGCGCCTTCGGATTTCCCGCGCTTCGCGCGCGAGGGTGTGATCGCTTCGATCCAGCCCACGCACGCGACCTCCGACATGCCGTGGGCGCAGGCGCGGGTCGGACCCGAGCGCATCAAGGGCGCCTATGCCTACCGGAGCCTCGCCCGGGCGGGGGCAAAGACCGCGGGCGGCAGCGACTTCCCGGTGGAGTCCGAGAACCCGATGCTCGGCCTCTACGCCGCGGTCGCCCGGCGCGACGCGGATGGCAAGCCCGCGGGCGGCTGGCGTCCCGAGGAGAAGCTCTCGCGAGCGGAGGCCGTGGCGCTGTTCACGAGCGGCGCCGCGTGGGCGGCCTTCGAGGAGAAGTCCCGAGGCCGCATCGCCGAGGGGTTCGACGCGGATTTCACCGTCCTCTCGGACGACCCCCTGCGGGTCGCGGAGGAGCGGATTCCGGGGCTGGAGACCGTGGCCACCGTGGTGGGGGGACGCGTCGTGTATGCGCGGGAGACGCGGCGATGAGGAGGCGGGTGGGGCTATTCTTGCTGCTGGCGTCGACGGCCTGCCGCCCCGGCGCCGCACCCGTGTCCAGCACGCCGACGACGAAGGATCCCGAGGCCCAATTGCGCGCGCGCATGGTCGAGACGCAGATCGCCGCGCGCGGCGTACGGGACCCGCGGGTGCTGGACGCGATGCGGACCGTGCCGCGCCACCTCTTCGTCGGGCCGGAGCTGCGCGCGAAGGCCTACGAAGACCACCCGCTCCCGATCCCCGGCAACCAGACCATCTCGCAGCCGTACATCGTCGCGCTGATGACGGAGCTGCTGGAGCTCTCGCCGAACGACCGCGTGCTCGAGATCGGAACGGGCTCCGGATACCAGAGCGCGGTGCTCTCGAGGCTTTGCCGGGAGGTCTACACGATCGAGATCGTGCCGGAGCTGGCGCGGGAGTCTCGGGAGCGGCTCACACAGCTCGGTTACGAGAACGTCGAGGCCCGCGAGGGAGATGGCTACCGCGGCTGGCCCGAGAAGGCGCCCTTCGACGGCATCATCGTCACCGCGGCACCGCCCCGGATCCCCCAACCCCTTCTCGACCAGCTCGCGGTCGGCGGGCGGATGGTGATCCCGGTCGGGGACTATCTGCAGGAGCTCAAGGTCTTCACGCGCGAGGCCGATGGCCGGATCACCCAGCGCGACATCATTCCGGTTCGCTTCGTCCCAATGACGGGCGAGATCGAGAAGACGCCCGCGCCGTAGCAGCCGAAACGGTCGCCGTCAGCGCGGCGATCAGGAGCAGATCGCACATCGCCTGGAAGGCGAAGAGCTGCCGGTCGAGCTCGATCGCCGCGTTGGCGAGCGCGCACACCAGGAATTCCAGGCCGGCCATCGCCGCCAGGACGGCGAGGCTCTCGCGCACGAGGCGGCCGCGCGGGGAGGCGTGGCGCCAGCCCGCGGCGCACCACGCGATCGTGCCGCCGAGCAGCAGAACGATCGCCGGAACGGCCGCCGGCGTCGCCGCCTTGCGCACGCTGCTCCAAAGCGAAAAGCGCGAGGTGGTCGCGCGCGCCGGCAGGCCCAGGGACTTCTCGAAGTTGCCGAAGCCCTGCGGCCTCAGCGTGAAGGCGCGAAGAGAGGCGCGTTGCAGCAGGGCCGCGAGCCGGCCGGGACGGGCGAGGTAGAAGCGCAGCAGGTCGCCGTAGCCGTAGCGGTCGAAGAAGCGTGCGGAGAACTCGGGAGTCCAGATCGGCGAGTCCTTCTCGTAAGCGCTCTGGTGGGAGAGCGCGATCAGATCGGGATCGAGCCCCAGCGCGGCGAGGTCCGCCGCCGGGTCGGGGGAGTGCGGCAGCATCTCGTAGAAGACGGTGTGGTACAGCGCGACGTTGCGGATGATCCGCGGCGCCCGCACGTAGGAGACCGCCGAGGCGAGCAGGAGCGCCGCGGCGAGAAGGCCCGCGCCCCGCCGGGCCGCGGGGGTGGCGATCCGCCATCCCAGGAGGGCGAGCGGCAGCCCCTGCAGCGCGTGCTGGGGTTTGGCGAGAACGAAGAGCAGGGCACAGAGGAAGTACGCGGGAACTCGGAAGCCCTCGAGCCCCCCTCGGCGGATGGAGATCGCGGCCACGCCCGCCGTCAGCAGCAGGAACACGAGCGACGCCGCCTGGCTGTAGAGGGTGTTGAGGACCGCGGCGTAGCCGACGTCCGTGAAAAAGAGAACGAGCAGCGCCCCGGTGAGGATCTGGGCCGGAGGCACCAGGTCTTTGCAGGCGAGGACGAGCAGCCCGATTCCGAGACATAGAAGCGCCGCGTGAAGGGCCCCCAGGATCCGGATGTCGAAGACGCCGTCGCGCGCGAAGGGCTCCGTGAACAGCCGCGCCGCGGCGGTCAGCAGGGTCTCCGAAGTGTGGTAGCCGCTTCGGTACCAGCCCGGCGTCACGCGGTCGAACTCGCGCAGGATCCAGCCGAAGTAGCGCTCCGCGGGGACGTCGGTGCGGTACTGCAGGCCGACGTAGCCCATGACCTTCTCGAAGTCCGCGTTGTTGGCGAGCCCCACGATCGGAGGCACCAGGAGCTGGAGCGACAGCAGGATCGCCGCGGCGGCGACGGCGGCCGCCGTGATCGCGCGGGCGGACGGCGGCCTCATCGACCGCCGTCCTCGGCCGGGGAGCGGCGGCGCGTCTCGCGCAAGGAGAGCCGGCCGTCGAAGAGGTACAGCACCCCCCCCAGGACCGCCCCGAGCGCGGCCAGGACGATCGGGACGGGCCCGAGGATCCAGAGCGCGTTGCCGGCCAGCAGCCGAAGCCACTTTCCGATTCGGCCCGCGCTTCGCGACAGCTTTCGCCCGGCGCGGGGCGAGAGCGTCTGCCAGAGCAGCACCGACGCGATCGGCAGGAGGAAGAGTCCCACGCGCAGGAGTGGCCCGGCCTCGCGCCAGAGCCGCGCGAGCAGAGAGACGATCCGGGGCGTCCAGAGACCGGCGGCGTGCCAGAGCGTGGTCAGGGCCGCGCGCGTGACGGGCAGCCCCGCCCCGGCGTCGGCGAGCAGGGCGACGGCGGCGAGCGCCGCCGCGATCCAGGCGGGAACGCTGCGCAGTCGAAGGGATCGGAAGAAGCGGTGGCGCCCGGCCTCCAGCGCGCGGCGGACACGCCACGGGGGCTGCGGCGGCGAGGGTGGCGGCCCGGGCTCCCGCGGCACCTGGCGCTGCGGGAAGTCCGCTTCGTCGATGTAGGCCGTGATCTGCTGTGACGCCACCCGGGCGCCATGGGCGATCAGCGCGTCGGCCTCGAGGTCGCCGAAGGCGTCCAGGTCGGTCCGCAGGCGAGCGATCGCCGCCGCGTCGTCTTCCGGCCCTCCGCCCGTGATCTGGCAATAGGCGAGGCCCCGCAGCGTGAAGTCGGACAGCGCCACGGGAGCGCCGGGGCAGGGCGGCGTCGCCGAAGCGAGGTCACCCAGCGTGCGGTTCATCCGCCGCTCGCCGCGCAGGCGGGAGCGCTGCTCGTTGCCGACGACGTTCATCAGGATGTTGGTGATCCGCGAGACCATGCCGAGTCGGCCGGTCGAGGCGGCGGGCACGGTGTCGAAGGCGCTGCCGGTGTCGCTGGCGACGACGTGCGTGCAGCCTTCCTGCAGCAGCGCCGTGACGCCGACGTTGTCGTACACGCCCCCGTCGGTCAAACCGAGCAGGGCGACTTCGGCGTCGTCGTAAATGCCGCGCAGCGGCAGCGGGGGGAACACCGGCGGGAAGCACGCGGAGGCCGATACCGCGCGCGCGAGCGTCAAGCCGTCGAAATCGAAAGCCGCCGTGGAGGAGATCTTGCGCGCGGATCGCAGCGCATACACGTTCAGCGCGAGCCGCAGCAGGTCGTTCTCCCGAGTCTCCCGCTCGGGGCCCGTGCCGTCGCCCAGGCGCGCGTCGAGCGCGGCCGCGAGCGGCTCGTCGATCTCCCGCAGCGCCTTCCAGAAGAAGCGGCGGTAGTCCTGGGGATCGTACGCGCCGGAGACGCCGGCCGGCTTCCCGACGAGCACGTACCAGGCGGCGAGCTTTGCCGCCCGCAACAGCCCCAGCGGCGCGCGTTCGAGCGCGTCGTAGAGCTCGGGGAGCCCTCGCGCGTGCTCGGGGAGGAGTTCTTCGAGAGCGCCCGCCGTCATGACGGCCTCGCCGCGGGCGCGCCACCAGAAGGTCATGCCGATCTCGAGCGGGCCCAGGACGCGGGCGGCGGCGGGGGGGTCGCGGCGCCCTTGCGCGATCGCCCTCAGGTCGGTCAGGGAGATCTCCTCCAGCAGCAGCTTGCGCGGCGCGAGCTCCCTCTCGATCTCGTCCCGTCGAAAATAGCCGAGCAGGGGCTCGCCGATCTCGGTCGCCGAGAATCGAAACGGGCTGCCCGAGTTCAGGCTGGTCGCGTTGACGATCAGGGCGGGGATCTTCCAGGCCGCGTCACGGTTGTGCGCCTCCAGATCGGAGACGCGCTTGCCGCCGGGATGCACGAGCAGCTCCCGAAGACGAATGCCCCGCCGGCCGGCCGCAGGCAGGTAGAAGTGACGGTCATAGAGGCGCGCCATGCTGTCGGCGAGTCCGCGCGCCGTCGTGAGGCTCGCCAGCAGCGTCACCGGGTTGGCGAGAAGGCGGTTGCGAAGGTCCTTCTGCACGCCGGCGATCAGCAGCGCGCGCGTCTTCTCGACGAGCTCCATTCCGTCCTCGGGGGTCATCTCCTCGCGGCGATCCAGGCGCTCCTTCAGCAGCAGGTAGTAGAGCGCGCCCACGATCGAGCCCCCGGAGACCGTCGAGAGCACCTCGATTCGGCCGAGCAGCCCCCGTCGCGCAAGCTCCCCCAGGACGCCGACATGGAAGAGCGACGCACGGAAGCCTCCGCCCGCCAGCGCCAGGCCGAGCTTCGTACGGCCCCGGCGCGGGGAGGTCGTCAGCTCGAGGAGCACCGGGAGAGCCTACCGTCGTCGGCGTCGGATGGGACGCGCTCCGTCCAGGCCCTCGTCAGGCGGCGGCGGGGGCCGGGGCGATCGGCCCGGAGCCTTCGGGTCGCCGCGGCGACGAGCCATGCCGCGTCCGCGGCGAGCAGCAGATCGCAAGCGGCGTGAAAGACGAACAGGTGACGGGCGGCCGATCCGATGCCGTCGGCGAGCGCGCAGACGAGAAACTCCAGTGTGGCGATGCCGACGAGAAAGGCAATCCCCTCCCAGAGCAGCCGCGCCGGCCCCCGGGCTCTCCTCCAGGCGAGCGTCGCCGCGGTCAGATTGCCCAGAAGGAACAGCCCGAGAGCCGGCGTTGCAAACGGCGCAAGTCTGCGCCGCAACTTGGTCCAACTCGTCCATTCGTCCGTCATCGCGCCCGGACGGTATCGAGGGTCCGTCTTTTCGAGATTGCCCATGTCGGCCGGCCGCAGCTCGAGGCCGCCGATCCGCGCCGCACGATCGAGCCTCTCGAGGAATCGACCGGGTCGCATCGCGTAGAAGAGCAAGATCGTGCGATACCCGATTCGGTCGAAATATGCCTTCTCGAACCAGTCCTCTTGAACGGGGCTTCCCGGCATATAGGCGTTTGTGCCCGAATAGCGGGCGAGAGCGGGATCGAGTCCGAGGGCGCGCAGGTCTTTCGCTGGGTCGGCCGACGTCGGCAGCATCTCGGAGAAGACCGTCTGGTAGAGCGCGACCTTCCGGATCAGCCAGCCGGGCGTCGCCCGGTAGTACCAGATCGAGAAGGCGCAAAGGCCCAGGGCGAGGAGGAACCCACGCGTCTTCCGCCAGCCGTACGCCGACATCCCTGCAAGGCGGAGGAGCCACAGCGCCACGAGGGGGCCGTGGATCGACTCCTGCGGTTTCGAGCCCACGAAAGCGACTGCGGCGAGAACGAGGGCGATCAGGAGCCAGCCCTCCAGCTTCGATTGACGTATTGCGAGGGCCGAGAGCCCGACCATCAGCAGGAAGAAGAGGAGAGAAGCGGTCTGGCTGTAGAAGGAGTTGAAATACTGCACATAGCCGACGTCGGTGAAGAAGAACGTCAAGAGGGTCGCGGCCGTGAGTTGTGCCGGCGTGCCGAGCCGGCCGGCGGCCCAGAGCATCGTTCCCAGGCCGATGAGAAACAGAACGCTGTGGAGGGCACCCAGGACTCGGATGTCGAACCGCCCCGCAGGCGAGAGCGGCTTGGCGAGCTGTCTCGCGGCGATCGCCAGGAGTGTCTCCGAGGTCACGTATCCGCTGCGGTACCAGACTTCGCGGAAGCGGAACTCCCGAACGATGTGCGTCTGGTAGCGGTCCTCGTATTTGTCGCTGAAATAGTCCAAGCCCGCGTAACCCAGCACCTTCTCGAAGTCCCCGTTGTTGGCGACGCCCACGATGGGAGGGATCAGGACCTGGACCGCGAGGATCGCGGCGGCGACGGCGACGAAGGCGGCGGTCACGACCGCCGCCCTTCTCGGTTGCGCCTTTCGTTCGGCCGTCATCGGCGGAACATACATCGCGCGAAATCGGCGGAAGATCGTGTATAACGTCCCCGACTTTCCGCATGAGTGCTCTGACCGTGTACGCGATGCTCTTCGCCGGCGGGATCTTCGTGACCATGCTCCTGCTGGTCGAAGCGGGACGCCGCCTCGGGAAGCGTCATGCCGCCCGGGTCGGTGCGGAAAGCCGGGCGGGACTCGGGCTCGTCGACAGCGCCGTCTACGCCCTGCTGGGCCTGATGATCGCCTTTACGTTCTCGGCGGCGTTCTCGCGGTTCGACACGCGGCGCAACCTGATCGTTCAGGAGGCGAATGCCATCGGAACGGCGTACCTGCGCATCGATCTGCTTCCCGCCGATGTCCAGCCGCGCGTGCGCGAGCTCTTCCGACGGTATCTGGACTCGCGCCTGGCGACCTACCAGAAGCTTCCCGACGTCGACGCGGCCCTGAAGGAGTACGAGAACACCTCCCGGCTTCAGCAGGAGATCTGGACGGAGGCCGTCGAGGGAACCCGGGAGATGGCGTCCCCGGCGCCCGCCCAGTTACTGCTTTCCGCGCTGAACGAGATGATCGACATCACGACGACGCGGCTGATGGCGACGCGTCTCCATCAGCCGACAGTCGTGTTCGCGATGCTCGGAATCCTCTCCCTTTCGGCGGCGCTGCTCGCGGGCTACGGAATGGCGAGCGGGAAGCGCAGCACCATTCACAACCTTCTCTTCGCGACCGTCGTGGCGGTCACCATCTACCTCATCATCGATCTCGAGTATCCGCGTCTCGGCCTCATTCGCGTCGATGAGGTGGATCAGGTGCTCCATGACCTGCGCGGGTCGATGAAGTAGAAGGCGACTTGGGGAGGGCACGCCCCCAGCGAGTGAAGCTACGGTTCGTCCTCCGTCACCAGCCAGGTCTTGTCCGGGTCGAAGGTCGTGATCGCCGCCGCGAGCGTCGCGGTCTCCGGCCCGAGGTCTTTCTGGTACACGAGGCCGTCGTGGTTGACCAGGAAGGTCTGGATCCCCGAGACGCCGTAGTTGGCGGGCCAGGCAACGGCCGCGAAACCGCCGATCATCATCCCCTTGAAGATGTAGTTGCGCTGCCCGAGCCGGGCCGAGGGACCCTGCGCCGTCAGGATGCGGAAGTGGTAGCCGTTGAAGGGCTGCGACTTGTCGGTGTAGCCCTCGGCGAGCGCGCGCGCGACCGCGTCGCCGGCGGGCCCGGCATGGGTTCCGTCCGGCAGCTTCCAGGACAGGCCGTCCTGCTTGCCCGGAGTGCTGATGAACTTCTGGGCGTACTGCCGCATCGTCGCGCCGTCGCGCAGCTCCGAAGCATATTCGTGCTGCGCCTCGACGTAGCCGCGCAGCAGCAGGATGGCGTCGAGCTCGTTGGACCCGATCCGGCGGGCGAGGATCTCTTCGCTTCCCTGGGCGGCGTCGAAACGCCACTTCCCGTCCTGGCCCTTCACGATCGGCACCGGCATCGGCCAGTCGTCCGCGCCGACGACCAGGATGAGGTTGCTCGCATTGTTCGGATCGGAGGAGACGGTCATCTTCTGCCGGGCTCTCTCGGCGAACCTCGCCAGATCCTGCTTGTCCTGAACGGGATCGCCCGAAGGAATGATGTCCTTGCTTCCCGGACCGAAGATCGCCTGAAGCGCCTTCAGGTCTCCGGCGCCGGCGGCCTTGACCAGGGCGTCGGCGGCCTGCTGCGCCGTCGCGAAAGCCTTCGGCGCGGCCGCCTGGCCGAGAGCGCCCGAGGCGATGAGCGCCGCCGAGAGACTCAGAGCCGTCACGACGCCGACAAACGGAAACCTCGAACCGCACGCTCTGTTCGTCATGGCTTGCTCCTCGCCCTACCGCCGCCGTCCGCCGCCGCCGCCGCCGCGCGAACCGCCCATGCTGGAATGGCCGCGGGAGCTGGACGAGCGCGCGCTGCTTCCGCTGCCGCCGCTGAACCCGCCGCTCGAGCGCGAGCTGGAGCTGGACGACGGCACGCTGCGGCTTCCCATGCTGCTCGAGCCGCCGCGATCCATCGATCCGGCGCTGGCCCCGCCGCGGTCCATCGATCCGGCACTGGCTCCGCCGCGGTCCATGCTGCCGGCGCTTGCCCCGCCGCGGCTGCCCGAGCTGCCGCCCCGGTCCATCGAGCCGGTGCTGGCGCGGTCGCCCTGGCGCGACTGAGCCTGTGACGTGCGGGCCTGCGGCGAGTCGCCGCGGGCGCCGCCGCCGTACTTGCTGGCCGTGGCCTTGTCTTTGTAGGGTGCGCCGCCGCGCTGCTTCGCGTCGTGCTGCCAGCTGCTGGTCCCGCTGCGGTTGGTGTTCTTCGTGCGGTTGCTGTTGTTGACGAAGGTGTTGTTGTTGTTGATGTTGATATCCACGTCGCCCCAGCCGCAGCCCCAGCCCCATCCGCCGGAAATCCCGATGCCGACCGCGATGCCCACGCCGAAGCCCAGCCACGCTCCACCGTAGTACGGCGGGTAGTACATCGGAGGATAGGGATAGTAGGGCGCCCCCCAGACGACCGTCGGGCTGTAACTCGGGACATACACGACTTCCGTGCTCGAGGGCTGGATCTCGATGACGGTCTTGTTCTCGACCACCGTTGTCTCGACCGTCTGTTCCTTCGTGGTCTCGAGCTTGCCGCCGTCCTTCGCCTTCTTGCGCATGCTCTGGACGGCGTTCATGACGTCCTCTTTCTGCGCGAGAACCGCGTCGCCGAGATCCGTGGTCCACTCGATGTTCTCGCTCAGACGTTTCAAGGCGTCGGGAATCTCGACGAGAGCCTGGACGCTGGGATCCCAGCTCTGCTCCTGCGCCGCCTTCGTCAAGGCCTCCCCCTTGAGCGTGGAGTTCTTGTCGAGCCATTGCTGGGCCTCGACGATGTCGAGCGGATACGTGGAAGCGACGAGGCACTGGGCCAGCAGCGGATCCGGGTAGAGGGCGAGAGGCGCGACGAGGGACTCCAGCTGGTCCGTGGAGAGCTTGGCGGACTCTGCAGGCGCTGCCGGCGCGGTCTGCGCGCCGGTGGCCGGAGGCGTCTGCGCGGTTTGCAGCGCCGCGGCCTCGCCGGCCGCGAGCGGGCCGCCCAGGAGCGAGACGAGAAGAACGCCGCGGAACCCTCGCGTGCGAGCGCGGACGAATCCGAGAGAAGCCATGGGGTCCTCCGTGATCTAGCCCGGGATCATATACAGCGTGACCGCGAAGATGGCATAGACGGCGATCAGTTGGACGCCGGAATACCAGGCCGACTGTCCCCCGGAGACCACGCTCGACACCGTCAGGGTGGCGAGCAGGACCATGATCACCTGCCCCCCGCCGAACTGCAGGTCCATCGGCGCCGGGGCGATGAAGTAGCTCAGGATCACCAGGACGGGCGCGACGAACATGGCGATCTGGGTGGAGCTGCCCATCGCGATTCCGACGCTCATGTCCAGCCGGTTCTTTCGCGCCGCCGAGAAGGCCGACATCATCTCCGCCGCGGCCCCGACGATCGAGACGATGACGAAACCGACGAAGGCCTTGCTCATTCCGAAGGAGACCGCGGCGTGCTGTACCGATTCGACGAAGATCTCGGACACCACGGCAATGAAGACGGTCGAGCCCGCCAGCGCGCCCAGCGCCAGACCCATCGGCCACGGGGTGCCGTGGTCCTCGCCTCCCGCGGCGCTGCCGAAGAACTCCTTGTGCGTCTTCAGCGAGAAGAGCGCGCTCAGCGCGTAGGTCACCAGGAGGATCACCGAGATGGAGAGCGACAGCGGCTGTGTGACCGCGGGATCCCACGCCTCGACGCGATTCACGATCGAGGGCACCAGGAGCGCGATCGAAGCGAGCAGGAGCATTCCCGCCTGGACCCGGGCGTTTCTCGGATTGAACTCCTGGACGCGATGGCGAAGCCCGCCCAGGAAGAAGCAGCCGCCGAGCATGAAGAGGCTGTTGGTCACGATGGCTCCGGTCAGGGAGCCCTTGACCAGATCCATCATCCCGGCCCGGAGCGCCGTCAGCACGATCACGAGCTCGGTCAAATTGCCGAGCGTCGCGTTCAGGAGCCCGCCGACCGCGTCTCCCGTCTTCGCGGCGACGCTCTCGGTCGCGTGAGAGAGCAGCGCGGCGAGCGGGATGATCGCGACGACCGAGAGCAGGAAGAGGGCGGTGTGGGCTTCGGGACGCACCTTGTGCAGGACGAGGACCACCGGCACGAAGACGAGAAGCCAGAACATGCGCTTCATTCGAGCTCCTTGGTTCTGGACCGCATGTGTAATGCGATCCGCCGGTCCGGCCAATGGGACCAAAGTCCCACGGCGCGCGAGGGTTGCCGCCCCCGGGGTCCCGAGACGGCATAGGATTGGCCCCGTCGGA
>DATBIJ010000174.1:0-2521 GCA_036557025.1 Thermoanaerobaculia bacterium
TGTCCGCGCCCCGGAGCTTCGTCGCCTTCGCCTCGACATCGCCGTGCTCGAGCGAGACCTCGGCCCCCATCTGGCGGAAGGCGTCGAGGTGGAGGTTGATCGGCCGCACGCCGATCGCGCAGCCACCCGGCAACGACACGCGCACCGAGCCGGCGCGCGCGAGCAGCGGTCCCAGCACGAGGACCGAGGCGCGCATCGTCTTGACCAGCTCGTAGGGAGCCTCGCCGTGGGAGATCTCGCGGGCCTCGATCACGCAGTCCTCGCCGCCCGGCGAGACGAACGCACCGACGTGCGCGAGCACCTTGCGCATGGTGCGGATGTCGCGGACGTCCGGCAGGCCCTCCAGCTCGACGGGCTGGGGGGTCAGCAGGGCGGCGGCGAGACAGGGGAGGGCGGCGTTCTTCGCGCCGGAGACCCTGACCTCGCCCTCGAGCCGGCTCGGGCCGGCGATCCGAAAGCTGTCCAATGCGGGCGGATCCTACCGGAGGGCGTTCTCAGGCGCGCCGAAGGACCACCGCGCGGGGGATCTCCGAGAGATCCGGCTCGATGCGCAGCAGCCGCCAGCTCGTCCGCGACGCGAGCTCCCGCTCGACCGATGCCGCCTGGCCGAAGCCGATTTCGAAGACGAACGGGGCGCCGGGATCCAGGTAGGGCGGCAGGATGTCGAGCAGCGTTCGGACCGCCGACAGGCCGTCCGCCCCGGAGTACAGGGCGAGGCGGGGGTCGTGGTCGCGGACCGTCGGCGAGAGGTTCTTCTCCTCGTCCGCGGCGAGATACGGCGGGTTGGCCACGACCAGGTCGAAGCGGACGTCGCGCAGGGCGCTCAACCAGTCCGAGGCCAGCAGCGAGAGCCGCGGCAGCACACCGTGGCGCTGCGCGTTGCGCCGCGCCAGTGCGAGAGCCGGCAGCGAGATGTCCAGCGCCGTGACCCGGGCCGTCGGACGCTCCAGCGCGCAGGTGACCGCGATGATGCCGCCGCCGGTGCCGCAGTCGAGGATGCACGTCGCCCCCGGGGCCTCGAGGAGCGCGGCGGCGACGACGCCCTCGGTCTCGGGTCGCGGCACCAGGGCGCGCTCGTCGACGAAGAACGGCCGGCCGTAGAAGTCCCACTCTCCGGTCAGATGCTGGACCGGGTTTCCGGCGAGGCGCTGGCCCCAGAGCCGCTCGAAGCGCTGCCGGCAGGGGTCGGAGATCTCGGAGACGGGATCGAGCGCCAGGGGGCCGCTGCGGCCCATCGCGTGCGCGAGCAGGATCCGGGCGTCCCAGGCCGTCGCGTCCGAGCCCACGAAGCGGGCCTGGAACGCGGCCGCTTCCAGCAGGTCCCGGACTCGGACGGGCACGGTCCGCCCCGGGCTTACGCCCGGGCCAGCTCGTCCTTGAGCCGCTCGGCCTGGAAGTGCGCCTGCAGGGGCTCGATGAGCTCGTCCAGGGCGCCCTCGAGCACGTCGGTGAGCCGGTGCGTCGTGAATCCGATCCGGTGATCCGTGATCCGCGACTGCGGGAAGTTGTACGTGCGGATCTTCTCGGAGCGGTCGCCCGAGCCGACCATCTTCTTGCGCTCCGCGGCGATCGCGCCCTCCTGCTTCTCGCGCTCGATCTCGAGCAGGCGCGCGCGCAGGACCCGCAGCGCCTTCGCCTTGTTCTTGATCTGGCTGCGCTCGTCCTGGCACTGCACGACGAGCCCGGTGGGCAGGTGGGTCAGACGCACGGCGGAGTAGGTCGTGTTGACGCCCTGGCCTCCCGGGCCGGAGGCGCAGAAGCGGTCCACGCGGATGTCCTTCTCGTCCACCTTGACGTCGACCTCCTCGGCCTCGGGCAGGATCGCCACCGTGGCCGCGGAGGTGTGGATGCGCCCGGAGCCCTCCGTCTGCGGGACGCGCTGGACCCGGTGCACGCCGCTCTCGTACTTCAGGCGCGAGTAGGCTCCCTGACCCTCGATGAGCGCGGTGATGGTCTTCACGCCGCCGATGCCGGTGTCGTCGCGGTCCACGATCTCGACGCGCCATCTCCGCGACTCGGCGTAACGCTCGTACATGCGGAAGAGCTGGGCCGCGAACAGCGCGGCCTCGTCCCCCCCGGTGCCCGCGCGAATCTCCAGGAAGACGTTGCGCGAGTCGTTGGGGTCCTTCGGCAGGAGAAGGACCTTGAGCTCCTCCTCGAGCTGCGCCAGGCGCTCGGTCAGGGCCGTTCGCTCCGCGGCCGCCATCTGGTAGAGCTCATCGCCGGGCGGAAGGCTCTCCACGAGCTGCCGCGCGCCGGCGAGCTCCTTGCGGATGCGGCGCTCCTCGCCGATCTTCTCGACCAGCGGTTCGATCTCGGCGAGCGTCTTCTGCGCCTCCCGCACCGCGCGGTGGTCCTGGACGAAGGCCGGGTCGGCGAGGCGGGATCGAAGCTCGTCGTGCTTTCGTTGGATCTCTTCGAGTTTTTCCAGCATGCAACGGCCTGTTCTCGGTTCTCGTTGGTCAGGCCGCGCGCCCGAGGGCCGAAGCCTGAGGAAGAGGATAGCGCCGCAATGAGGGGT
>DATBIJ010000175.1:0-7199 GCA_036557025.1 Thermoanaerobaculia bacterium
TGTCGGGGCGCTCTCGACGTTCTATCCAGACGCGAAGAACATCTCGGACCCGGAGGGGCGCTACCTCCAGCGGCTCCGTCTGCTCGCGAAGGTGCCCACGATCGCGGCGTTCGCCTACAAGCATTCGATGGGGATGCCGTCCGTCTATCCGAGCAACGACCTCTCCTATCCCGAGAACTTCCTGACCATGCTCTTCAAGACGCCGGCGGAGGACTATCAGCCCAACCCCTCCATCGTGCGCGCCCTGGATGTCCTCTTCATCCTCCACGCGGATCATGAGCAGAACTGCGGAACGCACGTCATGCGCTCGATCGGTTCCGCGCACGCCGACCCCTACTCCGCGGTCGCCGGCGCCGCCGCCGCCCTCTACGGCCCGCTGCACGGCGGCGCCAACGAGGAAGTGGTCCGGATGCTCGAGGAGGTCGGGTCGATCCAGAATGTCCCCGCCTTCATCAAGCAGGTGAAGGAGGGGAAGGGCGAGAAGCGCCTGATGGGCTTCGGGCACCGCGTCTACAAGAACTTCGACCCGCGCGCGAAGATCATCAAGCGGCTCGCCGAGGAGGTCTTCGAGGTCACGGGGCGCAACCCGCTGCTGGACATCGCGCTGGAGCTCGAGCGCATCGCCCTTCAGGACGACTACTTCGTCAAGCGCAAGCTGTACCCCAACGTCGATTTCTACTCGGGCCTGATCTATCAGGCCATCGGCATTCCGACCGAGGCCTTCACCGTCCTCTTCGCGATCCCCCGCACCTCGGGGTGGCTCGCGCAGTGGGAGGAGTCCCTCGAGGATCCGGAGCACAAGATCGCCCGGCCGCGGCAGATCTATCTCGGCTACGAGGAGCGCGACTTCGTGCCGATGGAGAAGCGCACGGAGTAGGCGCGCGCCGTCGGTCTGCGGCGGCGCCGAAGGGAGAGTCATGTTCGAAGCCCTCGGGGTGTGTGCGCTGCTCGCCTTCTCGCCTGCGCCGGAGCCCGCCACGGCGGGCGTCGAGCCGCCGGCCAGCGCGCCGGACGCCCGGCTCGCGGACCTCGCGTGGCTCTCCGGATCGTGGGCAGGCGGCGCGGGAGAGAGCTTCGCCGAGGAGCATTGGACCGACCCCCGGGGCGGGATGATGATTGGGACACATCGCGACCTCAAAGAGGAGAAGGCGGTTTTCTTCGAGTTCCTGCGCATCGAGCAGCGCGGACGCACGATTGCGTACGTCGCGAGCCCTCGCGGCCGCTGCCCCGCGACGGTCTTCTGGCTCGCGGAGATCTCCAAGGACCGCGTCGTCTTCGCGAACCCGGATCACGATTACCCCCAGCGCATCGTCTACTCGAGGGATGGCGAGACGCTGAAGGCGTCGACCTCGGACATGAAGGGTCAGAAGCCGGAGGAGTGGAGCTGGAAGCGCTACCGCCTCGCACCGTGACGGCGGCCGCGGCACCGCGGTGACCGCGCTCGAGATCGCGGCCCTGCTCGCGGCCTCCGCCGGCGCGGGCGTCATGAACGCCTTGGCCGGCGGCGGCACGATGCTGACCTACCCCACCCTGGTCCTTCTGGGACACGACCCCATCACCGCGAACGCGACCTCGACGGTCGCCCTCTGGCCGGGCGCGGCGGCGAGCCTCGCGGGCTACCGCGAGGACGTGGCCCGGCACCGCGAGTGGCTCTCGAGGCTCTTCCTGCCCAGCCTGCTCGGAGGGGCGCTCGGGGCCGTGCTCCTGCTGCGAACTCCGGGAAAGACCTTCGGCGCGCTCGCGCCCTTTCTGATCCTCTTCGCGACCCTGCTCTTCCTGATCCAGGGAATGGTCGCGCGCTGGACGGGGAGCCGCGGCGAGGCCGGCCCTTCCGCCACGCGTCTGGCCGTCGCGGTCCTGCTGCAGTTTGCGACGAGCGTCTACGGCGGCTACTTCGGCGCGGGGATGGGGATCCTGATGCTCGCGATCCTGGGATTTCTCGGCATCGCCGACATCCACGCGGCGAACGGCCTGAAGAACTTCTTCGGAATGTGCATCAACGGCGTGGCCGCGCTCTACTTCGTCGTGCGCGCCGCGGTGGACTGGCGGGCGGCACTCGTGATGGTCCTCGGCGCCGTCGCCGGCGGCTACGGAGGCGCGCGCTTCGGGCGATGGATCGGCAAGGAGCGCGCCCGCGTGGCCGTCGTCGTCATCGGGCTGGCGGTCGCCGCGGCACTATTGATCCAGCGGGCGCGCTAGTCCTCGCTCAATCCCGCGGAGACGCGGAAGGTGTGGCCGTCAGGATGCCGCAGGTGGAACTCGCGCACGTTCCAGGGCTCGTCCGTCTGCGGATGCGTGATCGTCATGCCGAGGCCCACC
This sequence comes from Thermoanaerobaculia bacterium, assembly GCA_036557025.1. GTDB lineage: Bacteria > Acidobacteriota > Thermoanaerobaculia > UBA5066 > Gp7-AA6 > DATBIJ01. The sequence goes on from DATBIJ010000175.1 coordinate 2,320, forward strand.
GCGCGCGTGTGCATCTCGTCGACCTCGGCCGGCGAACCCAGCCACCAGCTCATCCACACGCCGCCGGTGTCGTCGTCGCCCGCTTGGCGGGGCAATCGACCGTCACGCGCTCCCTGGCCGTCGTGGCAGAGGAAGATCTCCGCGTCGTTCGAACAGACGCTTCCGAACTGCGCCGGCCCGGACTCGTTGTGAAGAGCGCCCTCCGCCATCAGTCCCCCCTCGTTCCAGGCGAAGCCGCAGGACCAGCCAAGCGACTGGAACCAGCGGATCGAGTCGGGGACAGACAAGACGTTCAGGATCGGGGTGACACGGTGGATGGTCATCGTGTTCTCCCCCTGGCGCGGCGCCGCCTCTTCGATTTCTCTACTTCCTCGAGAAACGCCTCGTACTTGTCCAGGGACCTCTCCGATTCGCTCCATTTCTTGATCGTCTGGAAATTGACGTCATTTCGCAGTGCGATCTCAACGGCCGCCCGCAGGGCCGCGGCGTCACGCCAGTGGAATGCCGCGGCCAGCCGATCCCGGCAGGAGTCGGTCGCGGAGAGCATTCGAATGTGATACGCCCCAACCTTCTGAACAATTGGCGCGATCGAATAGTCGCTTCCGATGGCAACCGGTCCCGGCGGGAACTCGATGTAGTACGGAGCGAGATCGTGAAAATACTGGTCGCCTCTCCTGTGGAACCCCTCTGGGGCGAGCGTCCGCTCGATCGCCGGCCGAGTTGCAGCAGATTGAACGATGAAATCGATGTCGACGCTCTGATACGCACCCTGGGAGTGGATCGAGGCGCACGCGCCGCCGGAGAGAACGGTGCGAATACCCGCGCGCTCGAGAGCCTCCGACACGACGCCCGCCACGTCGGAAATTGAGGAGCGCTTCGTCAGGCTCATAGCGTCAGAGGCTTGCCGGTCCTTCGGGGACGTCGCCGAAGGGTGGCCACGCGGTCGCGCAAATCGTCGTCGGGATCCGCCAATCGCTTCAGATAGGCTTCGAGCTCTCTCGCGGCGAAGTAGCGCGGCTCGAGTCGAAAGAGGCGAGTGCGGCCCATGGAACGGCCGCCGATCAAGCCGTCCTTCTCCAGGCTCCGAATCGCCTGCTGGATGCCATTGAGAGGCTTGCCCAGGAGGCGGGAGAGCTCGCGAGGATAACTCTCCCCAAGGAGTGCGAGGGCGAGCAGGACCCGAGTCCGGGTTTCCCCTCCGAAGGGAGACGAGCGACCGACCAATTTCATGGCTCATATGACCATATTTTATGGTCACGAGTCAACCCGATGCGCCCTTGCCGGTTCGGCCGCTACGACTCCCGATACGCCCAGGCGCCCGCCATCGTCGCAAGGACCGTCGCGATCAATGCCCAGACGAGGCAGATGGCCAGGAGGTTGCTCGGCATGATCCGAAGGCTCCAGTGCGTCACGGTCGCCGACACACCGGTGAGGGCCCAGACCATCACGCCCGCGACGATCGCGGTGCGGGGACCGGGGCCGTATCGGGGCCGGATGGCCGCATAGATCCAGATCGCCACGAAGGAGACCAGGAAGCTGAAGGCGACGAAGATCGCCATGGACTCGGGGCTCATCATCCTCTGGCGCAGCTCCTCGGAGATCGCAGCCATGATCCGCTTCTCCATCACGAGGCCCCAGACCATCTGGAGGATGAAGCTGGCGACGAAGCAGACGATCGCTCCCAGAAAAACACGCGCCCAGTTGATCTTCCCCACCGGAACCTCCTTCCACGAACAACGAATCGTGTTGCCGAGCCTACAGCGGTTGCGGGTCGAAGGGGATGTCGGGAGCCGCGGGCTCCGGTGCCTGTGCGTTCTCGTCTCGGAGGCCGTGCACCGAGACTCCGAGGAGCCTCACGGAGCGGCTCGACGCTTCCGTGCGATCCAGCAGCGCCACCGAGCGGCGGATCAGGTCGGCCGCCGTGGCCGTCGGCGGATCCTCGGTGTGGCTGCGGGTCACGGTCTCGAAGTTGCCGTAGCGAAGCTTCAGCGTCACGGTCCGGGCGCGCAGGCCCTTGCCTTCGAGATACTCCGCGACGCGGAGCGCCAGCACCTCGATCTCGTGGCGCATCCGCTCGAGCTCGGTCAGGTCGCGCGCAAAGGTCTCTTCGCAGCCGACGGACTTTCGCTCGCGGTGGGGCTCGACGGGCCGGTCGTCCTCGCCGTGCGACATCCGCTTGAGACCGTCGGCCCAGGAACCGACGAGGCTTCGCAGCAGCTCCGCGTCGGCCGAGCGAACGTCGATGAGCTTGCGGATGCCGGCCTTGCGCAGCAGTTCGCCGATCTTCGGACCAACGCCCCAGAGCGCCTCGACCGGCAGGCCCTGCAGAAACGCCTCGACCCGTTCCGGCGCGATGACCGTCAGGCCATCCGGCTTGCGCCAACCCGAGGCGATCTTGGCCAGGAACTTGTTGGGGGCGACGCCCGCCGACGCCGTCAGGCCGGTCTCCTCGCGGATCCGGGTCTTGAGACGTCGGGCGACCTCCACGCCCAGCGGCAATCCCCAGGCGTTCTCGGTGACGTCCAGAAAGGCCTCGTCCAGCGACAGGCCTTCGACCAGCGGCGTGGCCTCCCGAAAGATCGCGAAGACCGCGTCCGAGGCCGCCTTGTAGCGGGAGAAGTCGGGCCGGACGATGACGAGCTCGGGGCAAAGGCGGACGGCCCGCGACATCGGGATGGCGGAGAACACGCCGAAGGCGCGCGCCTCGTAGCTCGCGGCGGCGACGACGCCGCGCGAATCGGGACTGCCGCCGACCGCGACGGGCCGGCCCTTCAGCGACGGATCGTCGCGCTGCTCGACGGACGCATAGAAGGCGTCCATGTCGACGTGGAGGATCCGGCGCACGCCCGCCGCGCCCATGGTCCAGCGGTCAGCTCCAGGTCAGCTTTTCGACGAGCGTGAGGCCGCGCGCGCCCGGTGCCGCCGGGCCGGCCGCCCGGGCGAGGTCGGGATAGAGCTCCAGCGCGCGTTCCACCACACCCTCGGCGTCGAGCTTGTAGAGGGAGCGCTGCTCGGGGGCGGGTCCGTGCTCGACGAAGGTGTCCGGGATGGCGTGGACGCGCACGCCCGCCGTATCCCAGCCCTCGCGGTGGAAGGCCTCGAGCACCGCGCTCCCGAAGCCGCCCATCTCCAGGTGCTCCTCGAGCGTCATCACCCTCGGTGAGGCGGCGCGGATTTCCCGCAGCAGCGCGAGATCCAGCGGCTTGGCGAAGCGCGCGTTCGCGACGCCGACCGACAGTCCGCGAGCCCGCAGCGCGGCGGCCGCCTCCAGAGCCACCGGCACCATCCCGCCATAGGCGAGCAGCGTCAGATCGCTTCCTTCCGACAGCCGCTCGCCGCGGCCGATCTCGACCGGCGTCGGCACCTGGTCCAGCGGCACGCCCGCGCCGAGTCCCCGGGGATAGCGCAGCGCGAAGGGCCGGCCCGAAGAGAGAGCGGTCGCCAGCAGGTGCTGCAGCTCGTTCTCGTCCTTCGGCGCCGCGACCGTCATGTTCGGAATCGTGCGCGTATAGGAGATGTCGTAGATGCCCTGATGGGTCTTCCCGTCGTCGCCGACGAAGCCCGCGCGATCGATGCACAGCGTCACCGGGAGCGATTGCAGGGCGACGTCGTGAATCAGCTGGTCGAAGGCGCGCTGGAGGAAAGTGGAGTAGATCGCGACGACCGGCTTCCAGCCTTCGCGCGCGAGGCCCGCCGCCATGATGACGGCGTGCTCTTCGGCGATCCCGACGTCCCAAACCCGGTTCGGGAAGGCCTTCTGGACCTCGATCAGCGCGGTGCCCTCCAGCATCGCGGCGGAGATCGCGACGATCTTCGGATCCTGCTCCATCAGCGCGATCAGCGTGCGGGCGAAAACCTGGGAGTAGGTGAATCGCGCCGCGCCACCGGACGCGCCGGTCGGCGTCCCCGGCTGGTGGAATCGCGACGGGTTCTCCTCTGCCTGCTCGTAGCCGCGCCCCTTGTGCGTCAGGGTATGGATGACGACCTGCTCCCCCTCGCGGGCGAGCTCCTTCGCGCGGGCGAGCGCCTCCTCCAGCTCGCGGAAGTCGTGGCCATCGACCGGGCCGATGTAGCGGAAGCCCAGCTCGTTCCAGATCAGGTTCGGGAGGAACAAGCTCTCGACCGAGTGCTTCCACTTGCGTGCGATCTCCCAGGCGGTGTCTCCGTGGGGGAGCTTGCGGAGGATGCGGTGGCCGGCATCGGTGAGTTTCTGGTAGGCCGGATGCAGCTCGAAGCGGTTGCGCCAGTGCGCGATCCAGCCGACGTTCTCGGAGATCGACCACCCGTTGTCGTTCAGCACCACGATGAGCCGCCTGGGCTTGGACGCGACGATGTTGTTGAGGCCCTCGTAGCTCGTCCCGCAGGTCATCGAGCCGTCGCCGACCACCACCGCGACGTAGGGTTGCTCCGGGGCATCCTGCAGGGCGATCGCCATGCCGAGGCCGTAGGAGAGCCCCGTGCCCGCGTGGCCGGCGGCCAGCGTGTCGTGCGGAGACTCGGCGGGCTCGGCGAATCCCGAGAGGCCGCCCGGGCGGCGGATCGTCGCGAAGCGCTCCCGGCGGCCCGTGACCAGCTTGTGCGTGTAGCACTGGTTCGAGGTATCCCACACGATGCGGTCCTTCGGGCTGTCGAAGGCGCGATGCAGCGCGAGCGTCAGCTCGACGACGCCGAGGTTGGAGGCGAGGTGCCCTCCGGTTTTCGTGATCGTGTCGATGATGACCGCGCGGCACTCGCGCGCGAGCTCCTCGAGCTGCGCGCCGGTCAGCCCTTTGAGATCCGCCGGTCCATTGATCCCTTCGAGAATCGCCATGGGCACTTTGCTCCGCAAAGTTGAAGGATACCCCAACGCCGACAGGGCGTCAGGACGCGCGGTTTACGGC
>DATBIJ010000176.1:0-2575 GCA_036557025.1 Thermoanaerobaculia bacterium
GCGGTGCTGCCGCGCCTCGCGCTCGGAGAGGATGTCGGAAACGGTCCAACCCCTGGCAAGCGCCGCGTCCGCGATCAGCGACCGGTGGCAGCGCCACGGCAACGCCTCGGCGCAGAGGAGCGCGGACGATCCGCCGCGCGCCTGCTCGAGCCCGCGCTCGAGACCCTCCTGGAACTGTCCCGTCTCCATGAAATCCGCGTAGCCGCGGAACGCGTCGTTCCTCCAGGCGGTGTGGCGGGAATCCGGGCGCGGACGCCGCCGGCCGCCGAGCTCCGGAAGGCCGACGTAGGCGATGCCCGCCCGGGGCAGCGAGGCCGCCAGCGCCGCGGCGTCGAAGTGCGGCCACTTGCGCGATTGCGGGTACCGGCGCACGTCGAGAGCCCGCCGCACGCCGTGGGCCGAGAGGAGAGCGACGAAATCTTCGAGGGTCCGGTTCGAATGGCCGACGGTGAAGAGGTGTGGCAACTGCCCCCTCAGGCCATAACGGCCACCGCCACCGCCCCCGGGCCGCCGTGCGCGCCGAGCGCCGGCCCGCACTCGACGATCATGACGTCGGACTCGGGATAGCGTTCCCGGATCTGCCGGGCGAGGCTCTCCGCCAGCTCGGCGGCGTCGCAGTGCGCGACGCCGAAACGGCGCGATCCGTCGCGGCCGCGCTCGGCCTCCGCGAAGAGCAGGCCCATCATCTTCCGGCGCGCGGCCTCGAAGCCGCGGGCCTTGGCCCCGGCGTAGACCTTCCCCTCCGGCGAGATCGTCAGGACCGGCAGCAGGCCGAGCAGTCTCGCGAACAGTCCCCGCAGCGGCGAGACCCGTCCGCCCCGGACGAGGTGCTCGAGCGTCGGGACGGCGACGAAGGAGCGGGTCCGGCTTGCCGCGTCCTCCGCGACGCGGACCACCTCGTCGGCGCTCTTCCCGGCGGACGCGGCCTCGGCGGCCGCCCGAACGACGAGCCCCAGGCCGACCGAGACGTTGCGGCTGTCGACGTGCACGAAGCGGGTCTTCTCGATCCCGCGCGCCCCCACGATCGCCGCCTGGTAGGTCCCCGAAAACGCCGCCGACAGGTGCACGGAGACGATCGCGCCCGCGTGCGTCGAGACGTAGCGATAGACCTGCGCGAAGTCCGCGGGCGGCGGCTGCGAGGTCTTCGGCGCCTCCTCGGTGACCGCGAACCGCGCGTAGAACTCCGCGGGCATGATCGTGACTTTGTCGAGGTAGTTCTCGGAGCCGAAGAAGACGCGGACCGGGACCATCGCGATCCCGAGATCCTCGAAAAACGAGTGGGGAAGGTCACAGGTCGAGTCCGTCACGATCCCCACGCGCACCGCCCGGTTCTGGTCGAAGCGCGTCTCGTGCTGCGCGCGCATGTCCTCGACCTTGGTCTGGGCGACCTCGGCGAAGCGCCCGGCGGCCTCGAAGACTTTTTCCGGCTCGTTGGTGTGGACGTGCAGGCGCACGCGGGTCGCACTGCCGGCGATCACGATCGAATCGCCGAGCAGCGCGACCTCCCGGCGCAGGGCGTCCCGATCGACCCGATCCCCCTCGAGAAGGGCCTCCGTGCAGAAGCGGAAGAGGATGTCCTCGGGCGTCTTGTCGAAAACGGCCGCCTTGACTTCCTCCGGCGGCGCCTCCGGGATCGCTCCCCGGGCGGCCTCCCGGAGGTACTTCACGATCCCTTCGATCAGGTAGACGAACCCCTGCGCCCCGGCGTCGACGACGCCCGCCTTGCGCAGGGCCTGCATCTGCTTGGGAGTGTTCGCGAGCGCATCCTTCGCCTTCTCGAGGGATTCCGGCAGGAGCTTCTCGAAGTCGGCGACCTCGCTCGCGCGCGCCGAGATGTGGCGCGCCCAGTCGCGGATGACCGTCAGGATCGTGCCCTCGACGGGCCGCGCGATCGCCTGGTAGGCGGAATCGGCGGCGCGCACGACGGCCTGCCCGAAGTCGCGCGTGGAAACGCGAGGGCGATCCGGCAGCCCCTCCGCGAATCCACAGAAGAACTGCGCCAGGATCGCGCCCGAGTTGCCCCGCGCTCCGCCGACCGCCTCGTCCGCCAGGGCGCGGGACATCTCGCGCACGTGGCGCTGGCGGACGCGCGAGATTCCGGCCGCCGTCTTCTGGAGCGTCGAGGCGATGTTCGTTCCCGTGTCGCCGTCGGGAACCGGAAAGACGTTGATCTTGTTGAGCGGCTCCGCGCGGTCGGCCACGAAGCGGGCGCCCGCGATGACGGCGCGGGAGAGGCGCCGTCCGTCGAGATATCCGATCGCGATCACGGCTTGATCGGGGCGGGCTCGATCGGGCGCGCGGACTCCTTCTCGGCCTGACCCGCCGTCCGGTACTCCGCGGCGATCGCCGGAAGCCGCGCCAGGTAGAGCAGGACGACGCCGCAGCCCATGCACGCCCAGGGATAGACGCGCTCGGCGCCGAAGCCGAAGAACGAGCGCCGCCACGGCTTCTGCCAGAAGTAGTGGGTGTATCCGTAGTTGTGGCTTCGCGAGCGCAGCATGTCGCCGCCGCAGAACGGACACTTGCGCTGGAAGTCGTTCATGCTTCTCGGGCAAGGATATCCGAAGGGCAGGAG
>DATBIJ010000177.1:0-10066 GCA_036557025.1 Thermoanaerobaculia bacterium
GCCCGCCGTGTTGGACCGCGGCTCGAAGAGCGCCCAGAGACGCCGGCCCGGCCAGCGGGCCCGGGCGGCCTGCAGGGTGCCGGCGACCGCGGTGGGGTGATGCGCGAAGTCGTCGACGACGAGGATTCCGTTGTGCTCGCCGCGCACGTCCATCCGGCGCCGCACGCCTTCGAAGCGAGGCAGGGAGCGCGCGATCTCCTCGAAGGAGACCCCGAGCCCCCGAAGAACTCCGACCGCGCCCAGGAGGTTGCGCACGTTGTGCTCGCCGTGCAGCGGCGAGGCGAGCCGCGCGGTTTCGCCCGCCTTCGCGACGACGGTCAGCTCGGCCCCGCCGGGGTGATACCGGATCTCGCGCGCCGAGAAATCCGCGGCGGGGTCCGCGAGCGAGACCGTGACCTTGCGAGCGCGCGCCGCGGCGACGGCCTCTCCCACCCGCGGATCGTCGGCGTTGTAGACGACGACGCCCCCCTCCGGCACGATGGCGGCGACCTTCTGGAACGCTTCCTCGACCGCCCCGACGTCGACGAAGAGGTCCGCGTGGTCGAACTCGATGTTGCCGATCCAGAGGTGCTCGGGCCGGTAATGGAGGAACTTCGGCCCGCGGTCGAAGAACGCGGCGTTGTACTCGTCCCCCTCTAGCACGAAGAGGGGCCCCGCGCCGCGCCGGTAACCGCGCCCCAGGTTCTTCATCTCGCCGCCGACCAGGAAGCCCGGGTCGCGCCCGGAGTCGAGCAGGATCCAGGAGAGAAGGGCCGAGGTGGTGGTCTTGCCGTGCGTGCCGGTCACGACGACGGGGGTCTTCCCGGGCAGCAGCAGCTCCCGGATCGCTTGTGGCATCGAGAGGACAGGCAGCCCCCGACGGAATGCCTCGGCCGCCTCGACGTTGTCCCGGAGGGCGGCGTTCCCGACGACGACCAGCCGGCAGTCCGGTGGCACGTGCTCGGGCGCAAACCCCTTGGAGACCTCGATTTGAAGGCTTTCGAGCAGCGTCGACATCGGCGGGTAAAGCGGCCCGTCGCTTCCCGTGATGCGGTAACCGGCCTCGGCGAGCAGGGCGGCCAGGGGCACCATCGCGATGCCCCCGATCGGAACCATGTGGACAGGATCCCCCGCCTTCAGAATCCCCCCGGCCGCGGCGTCCCCGGGGCCGTCACGGAAACTCCTGTGCCCGTGGAAATAACCCGGCCTGGAAGGGCGTTTAGCGGCTTCGGCATCTTAAGACAGAAGGAGTAGAGCAATGCGTCAATACGGCAGGTTCGCGTGCCTCGGCGTGGCCGCGCTCCTCTTCGCTGCCGCGGTGGAGGGTCAAGCGGCCAAGGCCCAGGCTCCCGCCGTCTCGGCGCCGAAGATCGAGGTCACGCAGGAGACCAAGGACGTCGGGACGGTGGCGAAGGGTCAGGTCATCAAGACGGACTTCGTGGTGAAGAACGTCGGTGGGACCGACCTGATCATCTCGGACGCGCGCCCGTCCTGCGGGTGCACGGTCTCGAGCTTCGACAAGATCATCAAGCCCGGTCAGGAAGGCAAGATCCACTCCGAGGTGGACACCAAGAGCTTCTCGGGACCGATCTCCAAGTCGGTCACGGTCGTTTCCAACGACGCCGAGCGCCCCCAGCTGAACCTGTTCATCAAGGCGCTCGTGAAGCCCTACGTCGACGTGCTCCCGCAGGCCTACGTCCGCTTCTCGATGGTCAAGGGCGACGCGGCCAACCAGGACGTGATCCTGCTCTCCGAGGAGAAGGGCTTCAAGCCGACGGTCAAGGAGGTCTCTCAGCCTTACGTGAAGGCGGAGATCGCGCCCGCCGGCGACAAGGACAAGGTCCCCGGCCGCACCGGCGAGCAGTACAAGATGCGCATCAACGTCTCCGAGCAGGCGCCCGATGGGCTCTTGAACGCCCCGATCGTCATCGCGACGGGCGTCGCCCAGCAGCCCACCATCGAGATCCCGGTCTCCGGCATCGTCCGGCCGCGGCTCTCGGTCACGCCGGTGCTCGTGAACTTCGGCAACTTCACCGCGGGCAAGGACGCGATCACGCGCAACGTCGTCGTGACCAACAACAAGCCGGGGCAGCCCATCAAAGTCACCAAGGCCGAGGTCTCGGTGCCCGGCTTCATGACCGACATCGTGCCGACCCAGGAAGGCGTCTCCTACACGGTCGTCGTCAAGGCCAGCGACAAGGTCAAGAAGGGCCCGCTCGACGGCATGGTCCGTCTCTTCACCGACGACAAGGACCGCGGCGTCATCGAGCTCCCGCTCAAGGGCGAGGTTCTGTAAGGATTCGCTTCCCGAACGAATGACGAAGGCCCGGCGGATGCCGGGCCTTTCGTTTTCCGCGCGAGGAGAACGCTACGGCCTGACCTGCCGCACCCTCGCCAGGATGTCCTCCTCCCACTCGTAGACGAGTCGCGTGCGGCCCTCGTGCGCCCCTTTCTGCAGGGCGTAGCCGTAGAGCATCGGCAGGCCGATCGAGGTCTCGACGAACGCCATCTCGTGCGTCGCCTTCTTGGAGACCTTGCCCCAGGAGGTCGCCTCCGACAATGTCGAGCCGCCCAGCCCGCCCCAGTGCGGCGCGTCCTGCGTGATCTGCAGCGCGTACTTGTGGCCTCCCGTGTCGAGCCCGAAGATGTAGGACATCACGATCGAATCGTTGATGTAGTTCTTCGGCACGCCGCCGGAGATGTAGAGCACCGACGTCGCCGGGCTGTGCACGACGATCTGCGTGAGCTCGTAGTTGTCACAGATCGAGGAGATCTGGAAGGGCTTCTTATTCTTGTCGCGGAAGCGGTGGTAGTGCTCGGTCAGGCCGATCCCGATCGAGGAGTCGTTCAAGGCGGGCACGAAGAGCGGTACGCCGTGGCGCGCGCAGGCACCGAGGATCGAGCCCTTGTCTTTCTTCGCGAGCGCGCCGAGCTTCGCGAGGAACGCCCGCGAGGAGAGGTTCTGCGGCGCGAGCTTGTCGGCGAACCGGGAAACGGCCAGGTCCGTCTGCCAGTACTCCTCCTCGTCGATGAAGGTGTCGTAGAGCCGGTCGATGTAGAGGTCGCGCAGCTCCTTGTCGTCGGCGTCGACGAAGCCGTGGTAGTGGCGTCCTCCCCGGACCTGATAGAAGTCCTGCGAGATGATCGCGCCGGTCGAGACGACGACGTCGACCATGTTCTTCTCGATCAGATCGACGATCACCTGCCGCATTCCGGCCGCGATCAAGGATCCCGCCAGCCCGAGGAAGATCGTGGGGCGCTGCGAGTCCTTCAGCATCGACTCGAAGATCTGGGCGCAGCGTCCCAGCGCGCGCGCCTGGAAGGAGGCTTCGCGGTAGCTGTCGAGCAGCTCGGCGACGGTGGTGGTCGGGGTTACCTTGACCGGCGTCGTCGGGCGCTTGAGGAGCGCCTTTTTGCGCTTGCGGTCGACGCTGCGGCTCGCGTCCGCCGCGTACTGCTCGGCGGGGGAGAGCTTTTTTCCTCGTCGGGTTTTCGATCCCATCGTCGCGGCCCTCCCGAAAGCATCCGGTACGCGGCCATGGCGGCCCCGTAGCCGGAATCGATGTTGACCGCGGTGATTCCGTTGGCGCAGGAGTTCACCGCGGAAAGCAGGGAAGCGATTCCGTTCAACGACGCCCCGTAACCGCCCGACGTCGGCACCGCGACGATGGGCCGGCCGACGAGACCGCCGATCACCGAGAACAGCGAGGCCTCCATCCCGGCCACCGCGATGACGATGTCGGCGCGCTCGATCTCCTCGAGGCGCGAGAACAGGCGCAGGACGCCGGCGACGCCGACGTCGGGCACGAGAATCGAGGACGCGCCGAGATACTCGAGCGTTCGGCGGGCCTCCTCCGCGACGAAGATGTCCGCGGTCCCGGCGGTCACGATGGCGACGGTTCCCTCGACGCGCCGCATCGGCTTGCCGACCGAGAGATGGAGCGTGCGAGAACGCTCGTGGTAGTCCGCGCGCCCGGGCAGCGCCGCGGCGGAGACCTCGTCCCAGCGCTCCGGCGTGAGCCGCGTGACCAGCACATCGTGTGCGCGCGCGAGCTGCCGGCAGATCTCGACGATCTGCGCGGTGCCCTTGCCCTCCGCCAGCACGACCTCCGGGAATCCGACCCGCCGCAGGCGGTCGAAGTCCAGCGTGTAGTCGGGGGAGGCCATGCCGGGATGATATCGACGGATGGGAGGTCGAGGCAGCGGGAATCGAGGAATCGGGAATGGAGGTCGGGAATGGGGAATCGGTAATTGGTAATCGAACCAGGCCCTCGTTCGATTCCCCATTCCCCATTACCCATTGGTGAGAACGTGCCCGCCTCCAGGCGGGCCACGTTTCACCCCCTCGCCCTCGCGTTCGCGAGTGGGCTCGGTCCCCGCGATGCCAGCGTGCCCTTGAAAGCGATGTCGGGTGGAGTTACCCTACCGTTCCTCGATCGCTCTTTGATCGCTCGTTCGGCCAAGGGAAGCGGGTGAAAATCCCGCGCGGCCCCCGCCACTGTCACCGGGGACGCCTCGGGCAACGAAACCACTGGGCGCGGTCAGATCCTCGCGGGTCGCGCGTCCGGGAAGGTGCCCGGCGGCGGAAGATCCGGAAGCCAGGAGACCTGCCGGACGAATCGCTTCTCCGGCGGGGAGCTCGGAAGGGGGCGCGCATCGGGAAACCGCCCGGGCGCGGGACGCCCTTCCTTCCGTCGGGGAGAGTCCTCGAACGGGAGGTTCGAATGACGACCGCGGTTCTCCTGGTCCTGCTCGGGATCGCCTCACGCCTTCTTCCCCATCCCCCCAACTTCGTCGCCATGGGCGCGATCGGCCTCTACGCGGGCGCTCGCCTGCCCCGCCGCTGGGCCTGGACCGTGCCGCTCGCGGCGATGGCGCTCTCGGATCTCGTGCTGGACGCCGGGACCGGACGCGCCGCGATCACGCCGGTCCGGCTCGCCGTGTACGGCTGCTTCGCGCTGATGGTCGCGGCCGGCGCCCTCTTCGCAAAGACCACCGGTCCCGCCCGCCTCGCCCTGCTGGCCGGCGGCGGCGCGGTGCTCTTCTTCCTCGTGACGAACTTCGCCGTGTGGGCGACTCTGGGAACCTACCCGTTGACGCCGGCCGGCCTGCTCTCCTGCTACCTGCTCGGAATCCCCTGGTTCTGGGGCACGCTGGCGGCCGAGCTGCTCGGCGCCGCGGCGCTCTTTTCGCTCGACGCGCTCTCGCGCCGGCAGGCGGCGCGCCGCGCGGTGACGGCCGCCGGAGTCTCTGCGCTCCTGCTGGCCGTCGCGTCACCGGCGCCGGGCCAGTCCCAGGTCGCGCCGGTCGCCGAGAACATCGTCGTGAGCGCCACGGCCTCGCCCGAAGAGATCGGCGAGGTGCCCTCGTCCGTGACGGTCCTGACCCGCGAACAGATCGAAGAAAACGGCTGGAAGACCGTCGGCGACGCCCTGCGGTCCGTACCGGGTCTCGACGTCAGGAACTCCGGAGGTCCCGGAGCGGCGACGTCGGTCTTCATCCGCGGCGCCAACTCCCAGCACACGCTCGTCCTGATCGACGGCGTGCGGGCGAACTCGCCGTTCTTTCCGGGGTACGACTTCTCGCTCCTGTCGACCCTGAACGTCGAGCGCATCGAGATCGTGCGCGGCCCCGTCTCCGCGCTCTACGGATCGGAGGCGATCGGCGGCGTCGTGCACGTCTTCACGCGGCCTGCGGGCGAGAAGTTCTCCGCGCGCGTCTCGGGGGAGCTCGGAAACGCCGACCGGGGGGAGTTGTCGGCCTTCGCGACGGCGGGCTCGAAGAGCTTCGGGCTGGCCGCGAGCTTCCGCGACGCGCAGGAGGACGGCGACCGGGCAAACGACGATTGGCAAGAGACGTCCGGCTCGCTGCGCCTCGAAGGCCGCTTCCCCGACGATTTCCGCATTGCGCTCGAAGGCTCCGTCGTCGATTCCGAGATCGGCCTGCCCGGCCCGGTCGGGCAGGAGTCGCTCGACTCGCGCTACCACAACCGCCAGGAGAGTCTGATCCTCCCGGCGTCCTTCTCGCCCGCCGAGGGTCATCGCGCGCAGGTCACGCTGGGCGTCATCCGCGCGGAGCCTGTCTTCGACAGCCCGGGGTTCGTCGGTGAGACCATCTCGCAGAACTTCCAGGCGCGCGCCTCGGACAGCTTTCGCGCCGGCGCGCACGCATTGACCGGCTTCGCCGAGTGGCAGCGCTGGCAGGTGGACGACTCCTCGAACTTCGGCGTCACCCTGGATGGACAGCGGGCCACGATCTGGAGCTTCGGGCTCGAGGACTCGGCGACCTTCGGTTCGCAGTGGCAGGTCACGGCCGGATTGCGCTACGACCGCCACTCCGAGTTCGGAGACGCCTGGAGCCCCCGCGCGGCGGTCTCGTATCGCTTGAAGAACGGCTGGAGGCTGCGCGCCTCGGGAGGCACGGGGTTCCGGGCGCCTTCGGTCGGCGAGCTCTACTACCCGTTCTCCGGAAACCCGGATCTGGAGCCCGAGACCTCGGTTTCCTTCGATGCCGGGGTGGAGAAGGAGATTCCGGGCGGCCGCGCGGCGCTCGCCGTCTTCTGGAACGACTTCGATGACCTCATCGTGTTCGATTTCGTCACCGGCCTGAACTACAACGTCGGCAGCGCGCGCTCGAATGGAATCGAGCTCTCCTGGCAGCAGAGCCTCTCGCCGGGCGTCACCGCGGACATGGGCTACATGTACCTCGACACGGAGGACAAGGAGACGGGGCTTCCCCTGATCCGCCGGCCGGAGCACTCGGGCTTTGCGGGGGTCACGCTCGAGCCGATCCGCTCTCTGATCGTCTCTCCGCGCGCGGTGTACGTCGGGCGGCGGGCGGACGTGCTCGGAACGAACTCGCTCGTCCGCGTCGAGAGCCCCTCCTACTGGAGGGTCGATCTCTACGCGCGCTACACGATCGGGACCTTCGCGCCCTATGTCCGGGGGCAGAATCTCTTCGACGCGGAGTACGAGGACGCCAACGGCTTCCCGGCCTCCGGCGTGCGGGTGGCGGGAGGCGTGGAGGTCGCGTTCTGATGCCGAGGATCACGAAGGTCTATACCCGCACCGGCGACGACGGAACGACCGGGCTGGGAGGCGGCCAGCGGGTCGCGAAGGACTCGCTGCGCATCGAGGCCTACGGCACCGTCGACGAGCTCAACTCCGCGATCGGCGCGGCGCGCGCGTCGCATCTCGCCCCGGAGCTCGACGCCGCGCTGGCCACCATTCAGAACGAGCTGTTCCACCTCGGCTCGGATCTCTGCATCCTCGAGGAGGACAAGACGCGCCGGCCGGTGCCGCGCATCGAGGCGCGGCACATCGAAGCCCTCGAGCACCTGATGGACAAACTCTCGGAGAGTCTCGCGCCGCTCGAGAACTTCGTCTTGCCCGGCGGCTGCCCCGGGGCCTCGTGGCTCCACCTCTGCCGCACGGTCTGCCGGCGGGCGGAGCGGATCGCGGTGTCGCTCGCCCGCGAGGAACCGGTCGGCGAGTTCGTCGTGCGCTACCTGAATCGGCTCTCCGACGCGCTGTTCGTGATGGCGCGGTTCGAAAACCGTGCCCGCGGCGTGCCGGACGTGCTCTGGAACAGCCGCGCGTGACGCCCCGGATCGCCTCCCTGCTGCCCTCCGCCACCGAGATCGCCTGCGCGCTGGGCTTCGCCGACGCGCTCGTCGCACGCTCGCACGAATGCGACTTCCCCGAGGAGGTCGTGGACCCCGCGATAAGCTGACGGCGAAACGCCGGAGGAGACGCTGAGGTTTTTGTTGGTCTGGGGGCTTCGCCTCGCGATCGGCGCGCTGCTCGTGCTCGCGACGATCATCCTCGTGCGCGCGATCGACGCGCGCCGCCGGATGCCGGAGCTGAAGTCCTGGCACCGGCTGGTGCCGAGGGATTTCCGCGCGGCGGAGCTGCCGGACACCGCAACGCTCGCCGAGTACCTCGCCCGCGAGGAACTGGTTTTGAAAGAGGTGCGCGAGGAGATCGTCGCGCGGCTGCCGGAGGAAGAGAAGACCCGGTACAACCGCTACTGGGACGGCTCGCCGAACTGCCCGGAGAAATTCTCGACGAACTGGAACCGGACCTACGAGATCCGCCCGGAGTCGCCTCAGGGCGGCGTGCTCCTGCTCCACGGTCTGACGGACTCGCCCTACAGCCTGCGCTCGCTCGCGACCCGCTTTTCCGAACGCGGCCTCTACGTGCTCGTCCTGCGCCTGCCGGGCCACGGCACGGTGCCCGCCGGGCTTCTGACCGCCGACTGGCCCGATTGGATGGCCGCGGTCCGGCTGGGGATGCGGCACGTCCGCGGGCAGATCGGCGAGAAGCCGCTGACGCTGGTCGGCTACTCCAACGGCGGCGCGCTCGCGGTGAAGTATTCGCTCGACGCGCTCGCGGAGCCGCGCCTGCCGAAGGCCGACAAGCTGGTGCTGCTCTCCCCGATGATCGGCCTGACGCCCTTCGCGGGAATGGCGCCGCTCTTGTCCGCGCTCGGCGGGATTCCCTACTTCGAAAAGTCGAAGTGGCTCGACGTGCTGCCGGAGTACAACCCCTTCAAGTACAACTCCTTCCCGGTCAATGCGGCGATCGTCAGCTACCGGCTCACCGAGGTCGTGCGCAAGGGCATCCTGGCGCAGAAGGAAGCCGGCAACCTCTCCAGGTTCCCGCCCGTGATGGCCTTCCAGTCGGTGGTGGACGCCACGATCGACGCGGATGCGCTGGTCCACAACCTCTTCGCCAACCTGGACAACGGCAGCGTGCTGGTGCTCTTCGACATCAACCGCTCCTCGGTCGTGCGGCCGCTGCTGCGTCGATCCGACGAGGAGCGCCTCGCGCGCCTGTCCCAAAGCGCCCGCCGCTATCGCCTGGAGGCGATCACCAACGCGTCGCCGGAGACCACGCAGGTCGTCGCGAAGATCTGGAGCCCCGAAGGGGAGGAGACGACGCGTCGGCTGGGGCTGGAATGGCCGCTGCAGGTCTACTCGCTCTCCCACGTCGCGGTGCCCTTCCCGATCGACGATCCCCTCTACGGGCTCTCGCCGGATCCGCGCGAGGACTTCGGGATCCGCCTCGGCCTCCTCGCGCCGCACGGCGAGCGGGGCGTGCTCACGGTGCCGCCCGGCGACTTCCTCCGCCTGACCTGCAACCCCTTCTACCCGTATCTGGAGCAGCGGGTCCTGGAGTGGCTGGGACTCTCGTCGACGGGGGAGACGCCGGCGGGATCCTGAGGCTCGGCGTCTGGTGGCGCGGGCGCGCGTCTTGCACTGCCAATCAGCGGGAGGATTCCGACGATGCGACCCCGGATATTGCTGTCGATGGCCCTGATCTTGGCGACTTGGAACGGGCTATCCGCGTGCGCGAGCAAACCGAAACCGGCCCCGTCGCCGGCAGACTCGCCCCAAGCTGTCGCCGCGACTCCGGCTCCAGCGGACCCCGCGCCTCCGGCGCGCTCGTCGGTTCCGGCTCCGGCGACCGAGGTCGCCCCGCCGCCCGCACCCGCCGCGCCGTCACCGTACGAGGCCGCGCCTTCGATCCCCCCGACCCCGCCGGCGCCCGTACCCTACGAGGAGATCCTTCGGCTCAAGCAAGCGGGCGTGTCGGACCAGCTGATCCTCTCCAAGATCCGAACCGACAACATCACTTACGACCTCACGACCGATCAGATCCTGCGCCTGCGCTCCGCAGGGCTGTCCGAGGAAATCCTCGAGGCGATGATCAAGTCCGGCCGCGCGGCTGCGGCGACGGCCGGCACGCCGACCGCGCGCAAGGCGGAGTTCACGCTCGCGATCGTCGAGAAGAGCTTCCTGGGCGTTCTGGGAACCTCGACGAAGAACGTGGGGCGGCTGACGATCGAAGGCGACAAGCTCACCTGGATCGGAGACGACCCGGAGAAGAACCGCAGCCTCTACGTCCAGAACATCAAGCAGATCTACAACACCTGCGTCCTGCGGGCCGGGGGCAACCACTGCCTGGAGTTCGGCCTGATCACCTACACGGGGGATGAGTTTCGCCTGCGCGATCCGGGCTGGGAGCGTGGGGAGAACCAGGGCGTGGTCGGTCTGACGGAATACTTCCGGACGCACCTTCCGAAC